>JAYVQJ010000725.1:0-6034 GCA_043777235.1 Planctomycetia bacterium | reverse complement strand
GACGCTAGCGCGTGCCGGCTCACGAATCACGGTTCTTTGTCAGCCTCTAAGGCTGACTCGGAGTCACTCGTTGAAGCGAGCGATTCGCTCGTTGAGAGGCTTGTCGACCTTCACTCAAGGCACCCAGTCCGCCGGCGTTGGTGAACTTCGTGAGCTCGATGACCGCCGGACCCATCAAGAACATGAACACGGCGGGCATCAAAAAGAGCACCGTCGGAAACAGGAGTGAAAATGATGCTTGGTTGGCTCGTTCATCGGCGCGTTGCCGCAAGCTTTCACGCATTGTGTCGGAGTAGTCGGTCAAAGCGTCGGAGACGCTGGTGCCCATTCGCTCGGTCTGAATCAGCAGCGAGGTGAAGGAATCGACCTGCGGCAAGTCGATCCGCTCCGCGAAGTTTTGCAGCGATTCGCTCAGCGTGCCGACTTTGGCTTGGTCGACCACGATCGAGAGTTCCTGAGCAAGCGAAGGATAGACCGGTTTCAAGTCAGCGGAGATGCGGCCCAAGGAATCCGGCACAGTCAGTCCCTGGCTGACGCACATGTTGAGCATGTCCATCATGTCGGGAATCGCGAGTTCGATTTCGCTGCGGCGCGTCTTCGCGCGGCTCTTGACCAACAGCGATGGCAACGCCCAACCCAGGGCCGTCATGATGACGGTTCCGAGCAACAGGAGACGCTCGACAGACGGTGGTGCCAGCAGCACGCAGACGCCGCCGAGCAACAACGCGCCGATCATGAACAGGAACCGCGTCGCGGCGAGATTCTCGCGAGCATGTGGTGCGTAGTCTCCGGCCTGTTTCAGTTCGCGAGCCAACTGCCGGCGGCCCTCGTCACCTTCGGGCAGGAACGCGGCCAAGATCGGAGTGGCTCCGCCGTAGACATAATCGCTGGTGCCGACGCTCGGAACGTCTTGCGATTCGACTCTGGGAATCGTGGGACTGCCGCGCCAGCCGGGGAGTGTGTGTGCCGCGAACAGCGAGCGGTCTTGCCACGTCGTCTCGCCCGTGGTGTTGGCGCGATACGTCGGCATTTGTGGTGCGTTAAGGCTTCGGCTTCCCTCGCTGACGACGGGGGACAAACGGGCGGTCGGAGACGGCATTGCGGATGCGATGTCACGCCGTTGCTCGATGACCGGACGCTCCGCGTCCTGCAACTCGTGTTGCAGGCGATCGGGTCGAATGAGCGGCTCGATCGTCCCTTGAGCCAGCCGTTTCTCTCGCCGTTTGCGGCGAATGATGTTGGCCACGGCCAGCACAACAATCACCGCGCACAGACCGGAAAACGCGATTTGAAATCCGAAGGTCGTCAACATGATTCCGTCCAAACTCAATTGTGCTTGCTGATGTCGCGTTGGCTGATTACGTGCGCTGGCTGCCTCTGAGGATCGACAGCACCCAGATCGAGCCGACCAGGTCCGCAATGACGGCGGTGATCAACATGGCTCGCCCCCAAAACGTGCTCAGCAATTGATTCAAATAATTCGCGTCGCGCAGAATGAAGAACGAGATGATGATGGGCGGCAACGCGAGCATCAGAATCGCCGTCCAACGACTGCCGATCGTGGCGGCTCGCAGGCGGCCGAGGAACAGCAGACGATCGCGAATCGTTTGTGCCAATCGCTCGAGCACCGTCACGAGGTCACCGCCGGTCGTCTGATGCACGGAGAGCGACGTGACGAGGATGTTGAGCGCCACCAAGCCGGTGCGATCCGGCAAATCTCGCATGGCGTCGGCGACACCTTCGCCCATTTCCATGCGGCGAGCACAGACTCGCATCTCCGCACCCAGCGGTTCCGGCGTGTCGTTGGCCACGATCGCACAGCACTGATCGATGCTTCGTCCGGTTTTTGCCGCGCGAGCCAACTCTTCGATCATGCCGGGCAACTGTTGAGTCATCACGCGTTGCCGCCTGAGCCTCGCGAAGAACACGTAAAGCAGAGGGACGAGACTGCCGAGCACCAATCCTATGATGGCCGAAATCAAATTCTCTTGAAAAACCAGAATCAATCCGCCGAGCACGATGCCGCACAGCAAGCACAGCATGATCACCGTCGGCGGCGAGATGTCCAAATTCGACTGCACCATCAGGCGATCGAAGCCGGCGTTGATTTCCTTCGACATCCCCTTGTCAGTCGGTTCGGCGAAGCGCTCTTGATGTTTCAAGATGCTGGCGAAGCCGGGCTGCGATTCAATCGGACGGTATGTGGAGATGTCTGTGGCCATGATGGGAAAAGTCGGTCAGCGGTGTTGGGGATGCTCCGAGGGAAGATCTCAAGTCGCGTCACACTTTGGGTTGGTAGTTCGCTCCGGACGACAGCTCGCGTGAGAGGAACATCCCCTTCGGCGGTTCGTGACCCATCGCGCTGAGCCGTTTGAAGCAAAGCGGTTCGTGGCCGGTCGAGTAAAACGCACCGCGCGATTTGCCATCCGGGCCGATGCCCGTCATGCGGTATACGAAGATGTCTTCGATTTGGTACGACCCGTCGCGGCAGCCGAGAAGTTCCGAAACGCGAGTCACTTTGCGTTCGCCGGTACTCAAACGGGAGACATGCACGAGCACATGAATGGCCGAGGCGATGTACTGCCGCGCGATCAGCGGCGGCATATCGACACCGGCGAGAGCGATCATCATTTCCAAGCGATCGAGCGCGTCGCGTGTGTCGTTGGCGTGCAGCGTGCTCATCGAACCTTCGTGGCCGGTGTTCATCGCTTGCAGCATTTCGAGCACTTCGCCGCCGCGTGCTTCGCCGACGATGATCCGATCCGGCCGCATTCGCAAACTGTTTCGCAGCAGATCGCGCTGATTGATTTCCCCTTTGCCTTCGACGTTGGCAGGCCGCATTTCCAAGGACACGACGTCCGGTTGCTGCAATTGCAGTTCGGCCGTTTGTTCGATCGTGATGACTCGTTCGGCGGGCGAAATGAAGCGGCTGATGTTGTTCAACAGCGTCGTCTTACCGGCACCGGTGCCGCCGCTGATGACCAGATTCAATCGCGATCGAACCGCCAGGATCAGGAAGTCCGCGACTTCCGGGGCGAGCGAGCCGTATCGGACCATGTCCTCGAAGACGAGCGATCGTTTGGCGAATTTACGAATCGAGATCGTCGGTCCTCGCAACGCCAGCGGCGGAATCACCGCGTTCAATCGGGAGCCGTCCGGAAGCTTCGCATCGACCATCGGCGAGACTTCGTCGATGCGCCGACCCGCTCGGCCGACCAAGCGGTGAATCAGTCGCATCAAGTGCTGCTCATCGGCGAAACGGATGTCGGTCGCTTCGAGCAAACCGCGGCGCTCGACGAACACGCGATCCGGTCCGTTGACCAGCACGTCGCTGATTTCAGGATCGTTCATCAACGGCTCCAGCGGACCGAAGCCGTAGATCTCGTCCATGATCTCGCGGACCATCAGGTCGCGCTGCTCAGGAGCCAACGCGACCGCCTCCATCGTGCAGAGGTGCGTCGCCAATGCTCGCAACTGCGCGCGCAGGTCGTGCTCACTGAGCTGTCCGGCTTTCGACAAGTCGATCGCGTCGATCATCCGCCGATGCAGATGCGTCTTCAGCCGTTGAAACGCTTGGCGTCCGTCGGTCGGTTTGTTGATTGTGGCTTCCATGTTGAATGACTCCTGTTTCACTAATTCGTCAGTCGCAGATTTGCGACGTATTTGTTCTTTTGAGTGTCCGAATCTGAATCGTTCGGCGCGGTGACGGCTGACCGAGTCGCCATCACCGAGGGCTGCAACACGATCTCGCATTCGCAGGCCGAGATTTCGCGGACCGACATGACTCGTCCCGCCACCATGCCAGTGATGTGCAACGACGCAGCGCTCGAACGAGCGTCACCGACTTCGCGGTCGTACAAAAAGACCACCCGACTTTGTCCCAACACGGATCGCAGCGGACTCGCCAGAGCATTGCAGTCGACACCGCGCAGTCCCGTCAGTGTCTGCGCTCCGCGATCGAACAGCAGTTCGCCGCCGAGCGGTCGTAGATCGTCCGCCGACCAACCCTCGCAGATGTGTCGTCGCAGATGGTCCGTCGTCAGATCACCCGCCAAATCGAGCACAAACGCATTCGAGTTCGGATCGCCGGTTCGGGACGCGGTTCGCAATGTGATTTCAGGAATTCCATCAGACGATTGCGTGACGGTTCCGGTCACGGAGTCGTATCCGAAGCGATCACTCCCATGCCGCTGTTCGATGTCTCGCATCCACGAAGCAACCACCGGCTGCCGAGTCTGACTCGCTTGGCCAAGATGCTTTTGTGGCTCGTTTTTCTGAGACGATTTCTCGTGCGATGAATCGTGTTGTTGCAAACTCTGCGACAAGATCGCGAGCGGCAAAGTTGGAATCGGCGACTTGTCCAACGGTCGCAGTCCGCGCACATGAAAGTCGAGTGACGCTTCGGCGACCGCGACGACATCCGCGTCCGTCGGGGCATAGAACGTTCGGAACGGCAACGAGACGGCGGAGTCTCGATCGGACGTGCGTCGCGCGTTGACTGCCACCGTTGTTGGTTCCTCCGGACCTTCAATCTCCGTGAACAAGGTCTCGCCGGAATCCGCGTCGGTCGTCAGATGCCCGAAGCGGACATCGCGATCCGTGCTCGTGTCCAAGATCAACGGCTGACCGGCGACGACGTTTTCGTTCGCGATGCGCGCGGCCGCGAAGCGAGCTTTCATCTGCAGCGCGACGGGATCGAAGTCGGCTCGCAAGCGGTCATCGCTGGCCAACTCGCGAGCGGCGGCGAGCGCGGCGGCTTCGGCAGCGTTTCGCAGTTCGTGTCTCGCGACGTCCAGCGCGAGCCGATCAATCACCAACGCGGCAGCACCCAAAATGACCAACAACGCCAGCGCCAAGGCCGGCATTAAACTGCCGGCTCGGCGTGACGCGGCTTGCGAGCGTGTTGACCGGGGAAGGTGTCGCATCGCGGTTGTTTCACGGACCATCGTCCGCAAACCCAAAGAATCGGGCGATGGAATTCGCCATCACCGAAGTTGGAGTTAGTTGCGAAGCGCAGTTGGCCCGGCCGTCGAGTCTGCCGTCTTCGGCCGTGCGCGTAACATTGAGCCGACTCGTGACCGAACTCCGCCACCCGCCGTGCCAGGCTGAGTCATCGGGATGTCTGGATCGTTCGAGGCGGGTGCGCCGCCGCGATCGGGAACGCTTTGATTGGAGCCGCCCGGAGAGACAAACACGTCCGTCGGATCGAAGTCGTCGTCATCACCGTTTTGCCCGCCGCGACGACGCGAAGGATCGCCTGCGCTGTTGTTGCCGCCTCGTCCATTGCGAGCGTCCACTTTCTTGCCGTTCTTTCCCCACTCCAACGCGGCGGCTCCAGTGCCCCGATACGTTTCTGTGACGAACGGATCTTCGGGCTCTTCCTTCGGCTCACGAACTTTCTTCTTCAGTCCCAGAATTTCCCAAAGAGTCGCACGGCTGGAATTGCTCAGCGCGACTTGGCCGTCCCCTTCGCCATCCGGGTTGTACGAGAACGAGATCGAACCACGCGGCTGAGCGACCAGCAAGACGTTGGTCTGTTCGGGAGACAATTCCAACGTGACCGAGTTCCCGGTTGGCAACATTGCCTGTTGACGGAACGCCTTGTTCAACGCCAGTACTTTGACCCCTTTGAGCAGAGTCATGCTGAGACCGCCCAAGCGAACTAACCGATCGTCGAGACCGTTCGAACGTTGAGCGTCCAAAATGAAATGCACGTCGACGTAGTCGCCCGGTTTAATCAGACCGTCGACCATCTCCGCCGATTCTTTGATCAGGACAGAGACCGCTTGTTTTCCGGCGGCGACTTGCAAAGGAGCATTCTCGCCCGGTTCGTACAGATCCGATCCGCGAATGGGACTGCCGGGCTTGATCCCCTTTTTGACGACTCGCCCCACAACCATGCGGGTCGTGCGGAGATGATCCTCTTTGAGCTCTCTCTCTGGGAACGGACCATTGCCAATGTGCGTGTCGGTGATCTTCGTACCGGGCGTCAACTCCGCCGCCGCCAACGGAATCGTGACGTTGCGCGGACGAG
>JAYVQJ010000724.1:0-1584 GCA_043777235.1 Planctomycetia bacterium | reverse complement strand
TTCCAGCTTGATGGCCTCCGGAGTTCCCGGCTTGAACTCTTTCATTTGTTCGACGACCTGCTGGATCTTGGCAGTCAACTTTTTGAAGTTGTCTTCGTTGATTTGCAGCTCCGCCTTGTAGTCCTCCTTGAGGACTTCCATTTTCTGGTATTCCTTGTAGACGCGGGCGATGTCAATCAGTGCGATCTTGTGCGGAACCTCGGCCTGCGACGACGACGCGGAAGCCGGTGCAACCGACTTCTTCGTCCCTCCGGTGCCGGCGTTCTGGCCGTAAGCGTTGACGAACACACTGGCCAAGCAGGCCAACACAGCGGTTGAAAGCAGCATTTTTCTCACGGCAGACGCACTCCTTTGCTAGCCGAGACGGAATTGATCAAGCAAGCCGAACCAACTCGTCATCGAGTTCGTTCGCATGGCACTCAGTCACGGATCGCGTTCTTCCAAAGCGGGCCGGACGAAGGGCGGCGTATTCTGCACACCCTCGGAATTGCGTCAATACGAGTCTCAGCGTTGCCGACTCGACGTCAAACCCGCACGAAGACCTCACTGGCTTCGACTTTCACCTCGAACGACGTCTGGCAAATGCGAGGATTGAGGCAGTGCTGACCGTTCGCCACTTGAAATTGCCAACCGTGCCACGGACAGGTCACGACACCGTCCGTCAGCGTGCCTTTCGCCAACGGACCCCCTTGATGCGCACAAATACCGTCGATCGCGTGATACTGACCATCAACGTTGAATAGCGCGATGATCCGCCCCGCGACGACGAGTTCTTTCGAACTTCCTGGTTGCACATCCGCCACTGAAACCAATTTGTGCCAATCCGACATCAACCAACTCTCTTTCGAAATGGAGAGCCGCTAGCAGTAACCCGAAGCGTGAGCGAGGGAGTGAGTGTGTGAGTCGTTGACGGGTGAATCCGACCCTCGCTGACGCTTCGGGTTAGTAGCGGCTCTGAGTTCCCTAATCGCGTTCGTTCTCGGATCGAGTCCCCCGCATTACTCTCCGCCCACCGACCGCGACAGTTTCAACCCTCAACCCTCAACCCTCAACCCTCAACATGCGTGTGCTTGGACTCGACATTGGCGGAGCGAACATCAAAGCGGCGACCGAATCCGCCGAGGCTTTGTCGATCCCGCTAGAAATCTGGCGTTCGCCGGAGCGCTTGATCGACGTGCTGGTCCCGATCATGGAGCACTTCTCGGCCGCCGAGATGCTCGCCGTGACAATGACCGCCGAGCTCGCGGACTGCTTCGCGACAAAAGCCGAGGGGATTGACCGAGTCCTGCGAACCGTCGAAGTCGTCGCCGGCAAACGTCCGATCTGCGTCTGGCAAACATCCGGCGAATTTGTCTCTGCACAAGAGGCACGCGAAGAACCACGATTGACCGCAGCAGCGAACTGGCATGCGCTCGCGACGTTTGTCGGACGGTTGTCTCCGCGCGGTGCGGCGATGCTCATCGACATTGGCTCGACAACAACCGATCTCATTCCGTTGGTCGATGGACTGCCGTTGCCAACCGGACGCACGGACATCGAACGTCTGCAATCGGGCGAGTTGGTCTACTGCGGAGTCCGACGCAC
>JAYVQJ010000723.1:0-6064 GCA_043777235.1 Planctomycetia bacterium | reverse complement strand
ATCGAAGATCAACGTCACCGACCAAAAGGAGGTGTCAGGGCTATTCACCGTCAGCGTGATTTCTTCTGCGGAAGACTGTTCGTGCAAGATCCAATCTTCTGGATATTCAAAACGAATTCCGTGGCCTTCAAAGACGCGATCCATGAGCTTTCCGTGTGTCTTGATCCCTCGTAGGGGTTCGATTAAGTTCGACCCCGTTGGGTTCGGAATTGGATGGCGAACACGCATCAAACTCAAGGCCCTCGGCACCGGAGATTACGACAGGCAAGTGGTCCTGTTCGTTGCGGCGGCTCGGCAGGGCTTCTTTTGTTGGCTCATTGCGAAAGGGAGCAAATCATGGCATCGACTCGTGCGGAAGAAGTGGCGGAATTGTTGTGGGAACTGAAGCGAGCCTCAAAGGTCGCCAAGTACGTCGTGGTCGCGAAGAAAGCGGGGTTCAGCGCCGGAGCTAACGGCAAGGCGATGGACACCTGCCTCAAGACCGTTCGCCGTGACTGGCCGCACCTGCAATGGTGGCGAGCCATCCCGGACACCTTGCTGGTGGTGAAAGATTCCGAACAAGCCAAGAAGCTGGCTGAAGCCGGCATCAGCTTGAAGTCCGGCAAAGACGACACGCTGACGCTAGCCGCTCCGGAAGACGTCCTGTTTGAATGGCCCGAACCGCCGGACCCGTTGGCAATGGCTCCCGCGCCAGTCGCGGCTGCCGCGAAGTAAGCAGCTTGCATTCGATTGACCAAAAGACAGGCCCGGATTCCTCCGGGCCTTTTTTCATTGGCGAACGACAACACGACGCTTCGAGCCTGTGATTTTTTCGCCCCCGACCTTGCCCCAGGGGTTTAGCGGCTTCTGCGCTAATCACATTCTCGGACGAATTCGAGTAGCGCAAAATCCGTTGAACCCCCGACGCAAGGTCGGGGGCGAAAAACGCACAGCCTCTCACGGCACGAGCACGATCTTGCCGCTCAGTGTCCCCTGCTTTTGAAGCGTGTTCGCTTCTTGCAAGCGATGCGCGGCAGCGGTCTCGGACAACGGCAGCGTGCGGCCGATCTGCGGATGCCAGCCGCCGCGAGCAAACAGAGCGTTGATCGCTTCCGCGCAGATTTGCTGTTCTTCGGGAGTCGCATTGAACATCGCGAAGCCGAACAGTCGCAGATCTTTGACGTAGAACGCACCGTTCGGAAACTCCGGCCGAGCATCCCGGCCCGCCATGACGATGATCCGTCCGCGCGGCGACATCAGCCCGACCGTGCGATCGAAGTTCGTCGGCTTCTGTGTCTCGAACCAAACGTGCAATCCGCCGTTCGCCGTCGCGAACGCTTTGATGTCGTCGTCGAGCGTTGCCGAGTGATAGTCGAGCACACAGTCCGCTCCCCAACTTTCACACAACGATTTCTTTTCCGCGTTCCCAACCGTCGCGATGACTTTCGCGCCGGCCGACTTCGCCAACTGAATGACCGCCGAGCCGACTCCCCCTGCTCCGCCATTCACGAACACGACCTCGGCACTCTTGAGTCCCGCATTCAAATGCAAACCGAGATGCGCGGTGATACCGGTCAGCGCGCCTGCCGCCGCTTGCTCGTGCGTCATCGACGCCGGTGTTGGATACAGCCATTTCTCATCGACGGCCGCGAACTCGGCGAACGATCCGCGGCGGCCAAACAAACTTTGATTGCTCCCCCAAACTCGATCGCCGACTTTGAATCGCGATACTTGCGAGCCAGCTCGCTCGACCGTCCCTGCCAAATCGCAGCCGACGATGTACGGGAACGACGTCGCGACTTTGATCATGCCGCTGCGAATGTACGTGTCGATCGGATTGACCGAGACCGCTCCGACTTTGACCAAGACTTCGCTCGGCCCCGGATCTGGAGTCGGCAACTCGCCGTACTCGATGACTTCGGGAGTTCCCGTTTGACGAATGAATGCCGCTTTCATGGTGAGTCCTCATGTTGTCGTGGAATGGACGCCCTCGTCCGTTCTCTTTTCTTTCTCAACCAACAATCGAACGGACGAGGGCGTCCATTCTACGTCGGCACGAGCGCGATCGCTCGGCACCAGCCGGCGCTGGCGGCTTTGATTTTGACCGGCAGACACGAAACGTAAAACCCGTGCGGCGGAAGTTGATCGAGATTCGTCAGCTTTTCGATCTGACAATACTCGCGAGTCAGTCCCGCAAAATGAGCGGGCCAGATGTGCCGGCCGTCTCCGGTGCGACGATAGTCGTCGACCATATCCGCAAACGGACGATCGAGCGTGTATGCGTCGATGCCGATCACCTTCACCCCTTGCTCGACCAGCCACAACGTTCCGTCACGGCCGAGTCCCGGCTGACGAAAATACTCGCGTGAATCAATCCGCGCGTCCGCTCCCGTTTGCAACAGCACGATGTCGAGCGGTTTGAGCGTGTAGCCGATTCGCTCCAGCGCCGCTCGTAAATCGTCGATCGTGATCTCTTCACCCGACTGCTTATGCCGCACGTCGAGCACGACACCCGGAGCGAAGCACCATTCGAGCGGCACTTCATCAATCCGTTTGGCCGGCTCGCCGCCGGAAGTCGCTCCGTAGTGATACGGAGCATCGACGTGAGTGCCGGTGTGCGTGATCGCCTTGATCTCTTCGATCGCCCAGCCTTGGCCGTGTGATACCGATCGCAGAAAATAACTGCGCTGTGTGAAGCGCTCGGCTCATCACGCGGAGCGATGATGGCTACGTAGCCGTCACCACTACGCGTGACGAGCCGAACGGGAAAACGCGCAGTTATTTCTTGCGATCCGTATGAGTACACGAGATCTTCCGAACGCACTCCGAAGAACTGACGCATCTGCGCGAGTCCTTCGTCAGCGTGCGTGACGTAATGAATCTCGGCGGGCATCGGCTCGCTGACGGCCGCGTGTTCGAGCGGAACGCTCAAGTCGATGTCGTGGCAACATGTCGGCAGAATAACGACTCGACCTCGTCTCTCCGACCGAGTCATCCTTGACCCTATACCGCGCGGCCATGACTGAGAGATTTGTGGTTCATGAGCGACGATTAGCGGTTCAAAAGTCCTTGGTCTGAGGCAAAGCCACGTTGGAGTCTTCGGTTATCAATTATGCGCGCCGTTCACGCAATCCGCAGCAACGAGCCGTGCGTCGGCGGCTTGCCTCCAACCAAAGACGGCGTGAGGTTGAACTCACGCGCGGTCTCGTCGATGTCTGATGAATTCAGTTCCTCGATTCGACCGTGTCGCCATACGCCCCTTTCTCCGTCACGCAGCAGCCGACGGAATCCAAGCGCCAACCGTCCCATCGTGAATCGAGCGTTGACGTCTTGCAGCGGCCGAGTGATCACGTTCCCAGCGGAATCTCCATAGATCGCCGCGTCGACGCCCAGCGGACCAAAATATCCGAGTGACTGAAGCTGCATCGCGGCTTGCTCGCAGACTTCCACCGCGCGTCGCCACTCGCGCGGGATGCTCGTGTCGAGCGAGAATTCGCTGCCGCAATAGCCGCCTTGCGAATCACAGAGCAGAGGAGTCAGTCCCTCGAGCTTCGGCGGTCCCTGACCAAGCGGCGGCAGAATCCACTGAATGCCAACTTCCGCGCGGCGGCGCAACCACGGCTCGAAGAAGACAGCACCATCGGATGCGAGTCGCCGACACAACCAGTTATGTTGTGTTGTCGTCAGCGTCGGGCCACGTCCGAGCAATCGCTCTCGCGCGGCCATGCCGAAGTTTGCTTTGATGACCCAGCCATGTTCCGTGGCAGGCTCACCCAGTTCACTGGCCGAGCGACGGACGGTCTCTGAAATCTCCTCAATGCGTTCGAGCCGTGCGGCTCCGGGCAGCGCAGCCCCCAGTTGTTGTTCGAGCGAGAACGACCACGCGCGAGAGTTGGCTTGCTGCACGGCTAAGTCGGTCGGATGAGCCATCGTGCAATGAGACGCTCGCGTCCACGGCAAGCATCCCCAGGCGATGACTTCTGAAATCGATGCCGTCACCGACTTCCAATCAACAACACCGCGCACACGCGGCAAACCTTGCGCTGCGAGTGATTCCCAAAAGTCCTCGGCCATCGGCTCCGGAGTCCAAATCCAGTCGCCGTCTTCCGCGAGCGAGATCCAACAAACCGCTCGCTCGGCCGACATCCGCCGCAACGCCGCCGATGAAGACTGCCGTGACTCACGCGACAGTTCTTGCTCGAAATCAAAGTTGCCGACGAACAGCCGAGACATCGACGGGTTCCGGTCGGTACTGGGAAACAGCCGCACCGCGAGATGATGAGGTAGGTCTCAGAAATTTCGGCTTATTTCAAAAACAGGAGTCTGCTCACAGAAGGCGCGTTTGGGATTTGGAACTTGGAATTTCCTGGGACATTCTCGTTTGAGTTTTGGGATTCCCCTGTAACCAAGAAAACGTCAGTTCCCTTCCACGCGACTTACCTGGGTTTTTTCCGCACGTCGTGCGCGGACTCTGCGGCCGTGGGGTCGATTGCACTTTCCAACGGCTGGTCCAAACTCATGAAGAATTCGACGAGGCGGCGATCGTACTCTTCCGGATTGACCGCGCGGGCAAGATTGTGTTTTGCTTTGGGGACGGTCCACAGCGCGTCCGGCTGACTGATCAACCGGACGATTTCTCTCGCCACGTCGGGCAAGACATAAGTGTCGCGTTGGCCGGCGATGATGAGCGCCGGCTTGTTCGCCAGTCGCGGCAGCACTCGTTCGAGCAAGGCATATCGGCAATGCCGCCGACGCTGACTGATCCAACGTGTGAGGGTGATCGTCACCTTGATGTGCCAGTCTGGAATGATCTTGGCCAACAACGGCGGAGCGGCAATCGGAATGAAATGCCGGCCATGCGCCAACATCAACATGTCGATGCCGAAAGCTCCTTCGACAGCAACTCGCAATACTTCCGGTCGCTGCGCGGCGACGTACAACGCAGCACTGCCACCTCGGCTGATTCCGAATAAGCCCAGCGGTAATTCGTTGAGATCAGGTTGCGAATAAACGTGGTCGATCACGGCCTTAAGGTCGATGACCTCGTAGCGGGTCAGCCAATGCAAGGGCACATAGTCGGGCATTGAGTCGCTGTCGCCGTGATTGCGAAAATCGAATGTCAGCACATGGAAACCGGCTCGCGCCAGCGCCGAGCAATACAGCATCGCCGAGCGATGATTGCTGGCGAACTCGGGGCAAAACAGGATCAAGCCGCGCGGCGTTTGCTCGGTGTGTCGATACAGGCAGCCGCGCAGAGTGATCCCGTCGCGTGTTCGGACGGAGAATGGCTCTGCATCAGGATCGGGAGGCAACGACTCGACCCGAAACGGGGGCGAGTTTTCGATCAGTGCCAACACGACCCGCACCGCGTTCCATTGGATGACGACTTCCGCCAGCAACAACAACGCCAGTAGTCCAGCAATCGCCCAAATCACGGTGATGACTCCTAGATGATAAATCGCTTCGAGTCTGGCGTGTCCGTGCTTCGGGGGAGCATGTCCGTGCGGGAAATATCTTACTGTTCGTCGGTTTGATCGGAAACCGATCGACCATCGTTTGATCAATCGCGGAATTCGCGGAGAATCAGGCTGACATTTTGGCCGCCGAAGCCAAAACTGTTCGAGATTGCGACTTTGGCTTTGCCTTCGCGAGGCTGATTCGGGATGTAGTCCAGATCGCAATCGGGATCGGGAGTTTCGTAGTTGATCGTGGGAGGTAAGACCCCGTCGCGGATCGCGAACAGCGAGACGATTAACTCGGTGGCGCCGGCGGCGGCGATCAGATGGCCCATCATGCTCTTGGTGCTGGAGACGGGGATTTTGTAGGCCTGCTCGCCAAACGCCTTCTTGATGGCCAGCGTCTCCACCTTGTCGTTGACGCTGGTGCTGGTGCCGTGGGCGTTGATGTAATGAATGTCCTGGGCGTTCAAGCCGGCGTCTTCCAACGCCAGTTGAATGCAGCGTGTGGCGCCGCGGCCCTCGGGATGGGTATCGGTGATGCGATAGGCGTCGGCCGTCGAGCCGTAGCCCGACACCTCGCCGTAAATCCGAGCGCCGCGCTGGCGGGCGTGCTCGAACTCCTCCAG
>JAYVQJ010000722.1:0-6064 GCA_043777235.1 Planctomycetia bacterium | reverse complement strand
GCGTGGGTGTCGCTGCCGCACTTCATCCGTAACGAGATCGTTGGGCTGGTGGAATCAAGTTGGACTGCGGGCGGGTCGATAGGCGAATGATTTTTGCCAAACTGTCTCAAATGGACTGAATGCGCTACAAACGCGACCGGTTGAAAAACTAGCGGTTGTTGTACTACTCATGCGTGACGAGTGGTTGCGGTCGATGCTGGGGGACGTGGCGCAAGGCGTTTTCGAGTGCAATCGTCCGGCGGTTTCCGATGTCGTGGCTGCCATTAGATGGGGAGAGCGGGTCGGTGGTCGAGAATTGAAGACGTGTTGGTAACACAATTCCCTCACTGAGCATGAGTCACTTTTCCGAATCTTTTTTGGACCTCTCGTTCGATCTGACCTAATCGGTTGTGCTTCACTGGTCCACTCAGTTTGAGACAGAACAAAGTGCGACGCGGAAGCCCAGGCTGCCAGCCCGGTCCCCAGCCAAGAATAATTGGCTCGCCGCCGAGCGACAGCCTTTGCCTGTAGAGTCCGAGCACCCGCCGCGAATAGCCAGACCGGAATCTTCCGATGCCTGCCCGACTGGTGTGTCACCAAGACCTTCCGGACCCTTCTCATTGATTTGATCCGCACACCATTCCCATACGTTGCCGTGCATGTCGTACAAGCCCCAATCATTGGGTTTGTACGATCCAACATCTGTAGTTCGTTTAAGATACGGTCCTTTACTAGCACGGCCATACGGAGAGTTGCCATTAAAATTCGCCTGCCTACTGTCCAAGCTGTCTCCAAATGCGGTTGCGGCTGTGCTCCCAGCTCGGCAGGCGTACTCCCACTGCGCTTCCGTGGGCAATCGGTATTCCCAATCTTGTGGCAAGCGTCCCGCGCGGTGTTCTTGTTGCGTCAGTATGACGCAGAACGCAGTGGCCTCATCGTGACTCACGAAGTACATCGGGTGTCGCGGTCCCGATCCGGTAAGGTAGCCTTTGCTGCCAGGTCTCGCTTGCTGCTGCGCAGGCGTGGTTCCCATCATCGACTGCCACTCTCCCTGAGTCACTTCAAACCTGCCCAGCCAAAAACCATCCTTCAGTTGGATCAATACTTGATCTTCATTCTTTCCCCGCTCAACCTCGTTCTTAGGGCTGCCCATTGTAAATGACCCTGGTGGGCACCAGCAGAGTTCGAGTTTCAAACCATTGTCCGCGCGGACGTCGCCTGCCTTCGTCCCCTGGATTTGCTGAGCAATTTGTTCTCGGTTTGCGTTTCTGTCGCCACCGGCAGCTTCGTTCAGCTTCTCATTGTTTTTGGGGAGATTCTCATTGTTCTTGGCGACATAAAGCCGAACGTCCTTGAGGCCATGAAAATTATACTGCGGAATCTGCTTAATTTTCCCTTTCGATTTGGCGTCAGCTAAGACTTGTCGCATCAATACGGCATTCGATCTATCGAGCGGTTCTTCGACAATTTTTGCCTTGTTGCCGCCGCTAAGGCTTCTCTGCGTGAGCCTCCATGCGTCGGTCCCATCGCCCTTTAGCGTGATGGGATCTGGCAGCCTGATGCTGTATTGCTTGAATTGCTCTGGCAACACATAGTCATCCGAGGGGAATTCGTTGTATTGGACAACATCTGGCCGAAAAACGAGAGTGTGAGTCCCAAGGTCGCGGGTAGTCCGGGTGCCAGATGCTTTCTGACGCTTCGCCTGCAACTCAGCGAGCGTTCTGAACTTTTCGGGAAGCTCCCCCCACTCGACCGAAGTCGAGAACTTGCTCCCCGACGACGCCTTTGCGCGAAAGCGATTGTCAGGAGTCAATGTGAGGAACAGTTTGGCGACGCAGACATGGTTGTCGATCTGGTGCCACCAATGCTTAAGCTCCGGTGTTTTATTGGATGTGCCGAGCATCAAGGTATCTGTCTCATTTTTTGTGAGCCTGCGCCATTCTGATTCCGGCACTGGCCCATCCTGCTGAGCCTCTGCGACCGTGCCCAAGCCAAGCAACGCTAGACTCAACAAAATTGCTTTCATCGGATTCCTCCTTCATTTGGCAACGCAAACGCGGGGCAGGCGTAATGAGCAGTCTGGAAAGCCCAACCAGACACCGAAGCTGGACGCATTCAGCGTATTCCGACGCTGTCCAACATTCAAAGCAAAAAAGCATCACACAGAGCAAGAAAACGACTCGGCAACAGTCTGGCTGCTGGACGAGTTTCAATCTCGGCAGGGTGAAACGTGACTCGACGCCGTGACGATGTTCTCACTCTTTCCCCGATTGCCAAATCTCTCCCTTAGCTGCCGTAGATTTCGGGAAAGATGATAGCTCAAGAACGGTCTTCCATTTTGTCCTGAATGACCTAAGATGTTCAGCAGGACATTTCCGACGAGACGCGGAGCCAATGATGGCGTTCAATCTCAAGTTGTTGCCTCGGCTGCGCGATGAAGGTTGGAAGGTCAAGATTCGAGAGCGGGAGCGTGTGGAGCCGCCGCATGTGACCATCTTTCACAAACGAAAAGAATGGCGGCTGGGCTTGCGAGATCGTGAGTTCCTGAACCCACCCGGCGGACGATGGAAGGAAATCGACCTTCGTGTCCGAGACGAGATCGAAAACAAATGGAATCTGCTCTGTGACGAGTGGGACCGGATGTATCCAGAGAATCCGATTCGCAGCGAGGATTGATCCGATCATGGCGATTGAAACAGACTCCCGAATTGTCGTGTTAAAGCGAGGTACGCCCAAAGCGAAGGTGATACAGTGGCGTAGGGTAAGCATGCCTCGACCCATCTTTCAGTTTTGCGGCACCGGCGATGAAGTAGAAGCCGCCGTAGAGGCGAATGAAGGCTCGTGCTGGGTGTCGTTCGATAAAAGACTGACGACGCGATTCTTGAAGGCTGCGGCTTCAAGACCGAATTTCAAAATCGCTCGCTTTCTTCAGATGCGTCTGACGAGCCTTGCAACGATCTCAAGTCTTCAGAGTTTTGTTCGCGATGGGATCATCTCGGTCGATATGTGCCTACCGCCGGACGAACTGTTTGAGCTTCTGAAAGTGCCGGAGTCTGATCGCCGGAACGTCTTTTTGGGCGGGTCGGTTGATCCTGAAACGCAAACCGTCGCCTTGGTGCGTGGGAATTTGGAATGGGTGACGGTTCCGTTTTCTTTTTTTCGGCCTTCTGGCGATGGCGTCGAACCGGATTTTGGGCGGCTCGCCTTCACGGATTATGGCCGCACCGTTTGCTTTGGTGATTACGAGGCTGCCGCCGACGCGATCCTGTATGAACTCAACCCGGAGTTTCGTCGCCGTCTGAATCAGCAGCGGCAAGCGGAAGAGAAAACATTTGGAGCTTGTCTCCGGCGACTGCGGAAGCAACGTGGATTGAAGCGATCCGATTTTCCCGGCATCGACGAAAAGACGGTGGCACGGCTGGAACGGAACGAGTCCGCAAAGCCTCACGGCAAGACCATGCAGATTCTCGCGGATTGCCTCGGTGTCGCGCCCAATGAGATTGAATCGTTTTGACGAATCCCAATGTCCCTAATTCATGGTGAGAGATGCCCACTCTGTTCTCGCAAAAGGAATTGTTGAAGAACGTCACAAAAGAAGACATTTGGACGGACGGCAATTATCCGACCGATCTGCCATTCCCTGATGCGTGGAAGCCGGACTGGTGGTGCGCTGCTCAATACATTCCTTGGTCAGTGATGCAGGATGCAGCGAAGGCCGTTGGCCAGAATTTGCCGGTTCCCTCGAATAGAAAACCGCCATCACTTCGTAAGGTCGCCGAGATTTGCAATCGGGCCTCGAAACAGTTTCCGGAAGAAGACATTCGCAAGCGTTGGTTGAATGACACCGGCAAACTGCTGACGCAGGAAGCAATGATCCGAGCACATGCCGAAGCGGGGCTGAGTCTGGAACTGCCGACGTCGTCCGACTCGGCTGAGGTATTGCGAAGCAAAGCGCAGGACATTCGCGAGCGCGCTCGAAAAGTTGGCGACGAGCCGTTGCGTAAGTGGATGTTCGATCTCGTCGCAAAGGCTGAGCATCGCGCTATGGGGATCGACGCCGGCTTGGATCAAGTCGCAACGCTAGACCCGGAGCAGTTGACGGAATTCGAGCGAAAGAATTGGGCTAAGTTAGCGCCGTGCAAGATCTCGTTCTCGGTTGAGGCGACACCCGATGAGAGCGACTTACGAGGCGATGGCAGAAAAAATAGGAAGGCAATTCCCAAACAGAGTGAACCGCCGGATGATGGGCCAGTGCCACCAAATAGTTTTTGTTGGAAGGGAAAATGCAAAGACGGAATGACGGCTATGTCTTGGAAGGTGATTACCTTTCTTTGGCCACGGAAAAACCGGTCGGCATCGGACGATGATTTCGTTCCGACTGTCTGGGAAGAGACGGTAGCCGTCAGCGAGGACGCGGTGGGATCGGTTCGGCGCGAGGCAAATAAGTTTTTCGGAGACAACAAGTTCCCGTGGAGTGTCGTGACGCAACGACATCCTACGTCTCAGGGGCGTCGGCTGGTGACGCTTCTAAACAAACCACCACAAGCAGCAAATAAGAAGCCCCGTGTTGCCGCATCAATTAAAAACGAGCGTCCCCAAAAAGCCCGCTGACTGCCCGCTGACTGCCCGCGAGGGATGGTCTAGTTCCGCCCGTGATGACTTTCACCAACGCGGAGCAGAAGACCATGACAGCAGAAATCGACATTGGCCGAATTCGGAAGGCGCTGACCGAATGTGGCCGGGAATATCAAACGCTTTCCAGACTGCTCGCAATCAGCAGCGAGTTACAGCCTGATGATCCGATCCCAAGCGATGTGATCCTAAACGCTGTGCGGGACTGCAATCGTCGGGGCGATCGCGAATTCGCTCGGACGTTGTTGCAGTACCTCAGTCATTCAACGGGCTTGACCATCTCCCTTGGCGACGAAATGCCACCGAAGACGGGAGATCGCACATGAGCGCCATTTCTCTTGTCAAATCTGATCGTGATGTCCCTCGCTTGGGGCTGTCGATTCGCGAGGCTGCTCGGTCAATCGGATTGAGCGAAGGTGCCTTTCGCGAACTGTTGCCATTCGTTCCACACTTTCGGGCGGGACGTCGTGTCGTCATCCCGGTTGAACCGTATCGCGCCTGGCTCGCCGATCAATCGAAATCTGGCAGCCACATCACCACCTTGCAGCAAGGAAGCTAAACCATGAGCACAAGTCACCGTGACGGGACTTTGTCCTGTCCTCTGTTTCACCTGCCGGAGATCGCTTCGCCGCGTCGAGTCTATGTTTGCGATGGCGAGAAGTCGGCGGAGGCCGTGCGGTCTTGCGGCTTGGTCGCGACGACATTTTCCAACGGAATTCGGACTGTCGAGAAAGCGGATTGGACACCATTGGCCGGCAAAGAAGTTGTGATCGTGCCGAACAACGATGAATCGGGCGAGCAATTCGCGAACGATGTGCGACACGAACTGGCGAAACTCAAGCTGCCGCCCACCGTGCGGATTCTCCGGCTTCCTGACCTGCCCCCGAAGGGCGATGCCGCCGACTATTTGGAGACTCGCGATTCGCTCGACTTCGATGGACTGCGAGAGAATTTCGAGACGATGGCCGATGCTTCTCCGCTGATGGAACTGTCGGCGGTTGCGGACCTGGACGGTGGCGATGATGCGGACGAAGAAAAGACACCGAGGAAGAGCGCAGCCACCAAAGCCATTGAATTGCTAGCGGCGAAGGGATGCGAATTATGGCACACAGCGGCAGGCGATGCCTTCGTGTCGATTCGCCGCGAAGGACACATTGAGCATTGGTCGATTACATCTCGTGAATTCAGACGGTGGCTCGCAGGCGAGTTCTATAAGGCGTTTGGTCAAGCGATAAATTCCGAAGCCAGCAGCAGTGCCTCGAATGTCATTGCGGCCAAGGCATCCGTCGATGGTGACGAACACGAGGTTTTCGTCCGGGTGGCGAAGCATGGCGGCAAAATCTACTTGGATTTGTGCAATCCAAGTTGGCAAGCCGTCGAGATCGACGCAGACGGCTGGCGAGTTATGGACAAACCGCCGGTTCGTTTTCGTCGGTTCAAGGCGATGCTGCCA
>JAYVQJ010000721.1:0-1588 GCA_043777235.1 Planctomycetia bacterium | reverse complement strand
GGGAGTCGGCGTGGCGTTCTTCTACAGCATGATGATTGTGCTCGCGAGTTCCAGCATTTGGCTCGGCCGCAATCAGGGGCTGTACGACTTCTGGTTCTACATCACGATCTTCGCTCGGTATCCGCGCAGCATTTACAACGGCGTGAACCCCGACCCATCGGTGCTGGAATTGGGTGAGGTTCTGCAGTTTGCATTCTCGTATTTGCTGCCGATCTTGCTCGTCGTGACGGTCCCGGCCGAGTTGCTTGTTAAGCCGTTCGCCGGATGGGAGTTTCCGGCCGTCACGTTCGCGTCGGCATCTGTCGGCCTGATCTTGGCTCGGTCGATTTTCACCTGGTCGCTGAAGAGCTACCGCAGCGCCAGCAGTTGAGGTCGAGCTTCTCAAAAAGGATTGCCACATGGCCGATGGATCTTCCAAACGACAACCCGTTGAACCTGCGCATGAGAAGAAGGGGGAACTTCCTTCGACGCATTTTCTCAATCGACGCGATGTCTCCCTTCCGGCGAACAATGCGCTCGGGAAACTTCAGGAGCAGTTCCAGTCGATCCTTACCAGCGGCGATGTCCGTTGGACCACGCGATACCGGCTCATCGAACGGCTGGGTGCGGGGAGTCAAGGAGTCGTGTTCCTGGCCGAACGATTGGGAGCACACAACATCTCGCTTCCGGTCGCGCTGAAAGTCTTCTCGCCGCAATCGCATCCTGATTCGCGTTCCTATCGGCGCGAGATGGAACGACTCGCTCAAGTCTCGATGCAACTGGCGCTGGTCCAGCAAGATCATCTGCTGGACGTTCACAATTTCGTGCAATGCTCCGGCGTCAGCATGTTGGTCATGGAGTGGGTCGATGGCTTTGATCTGCGACACCTCTTAAAGCCGGCCACGCTGCGACATGTGCGAAGCCGGCTCAGTCCCGAACGCTTCGAGTACCTGAGCGACGTGATCATCACCGACGGACCGACTCATTCGCGTTTGAAGCCGGGAGTCGCGATCTCGATCTTACGAGAATGCTTGGCTGCGTTGGCGGCGATACACCGCGATGGGATCGTTCACGCCGATCTCAAGCCGTCCAACATCATGCTCAAGCGGACCGGCAACGCAAAGGTGATCGACTTCGGCTTCGCCTTCGAGATCGACGACAAGACTGCTCCGCGCGCCTGTACGCCGCGTTACGCCGCCATCGAGGTATTGCGCGGAGCCAATTCGTCACCGGCGTCCGATCTCGCCAGCTTGGGTTATGTGCTGGTCGATCTGCTGTGCGGCCTGACGCCGTTCACTGGGATGCAACGATTTTCGGATTTGATCAACGCGAAGAAGCAACTGCCGGATCGCCTGCCAGAGTTGTTGCCGTCGGAGTTCGCTCGCGACGAACGATTGCTCGCGTTGTTGCGAGGCTTGATTGCGCCGGACCCCGCCAACCGTTTTCCGAGCGCCGAAGCTGCTGACTTGCTCGACCACGGAGCGGCCAACTTCCAGCGCGAACTGGTGAAGGGGAACCTTTCCAGTGAATACGAGAACGAAATCCGGTTGTGGTTGCAGGAGGTTTAGTAGACCGGTCACTCCGTGACCGGAATCTTCGAGTCACGGAG
>JAYVQJ010000720.1:0-6070 GCA_043777235.1 Planctomycetia bacterium | reverse complement strand
CCAACTGTTTGAGCCAGTTGAGCAACAGCGCTTCGCCGCGTTCCTTCATGATCTGCGGCGACAACCCCAGCGCCGGAAACCGGGCGTCGGTCGGAACGCTCAACATGCCACACAACAGCGAGACGTTTTCCGCCGTCTCCAGTTTCAGCTCGCGCAAATAATGAACGATCTTTTCCAGTCGATCACTGGGGGCTTGGCTTTCAAACTCCAACAGCCGCGACAGAAACTCGACCACCGGGAAGAAGCTCGAATTTTGGTGATATTGCGAGCAACGCCATTCGATGACGGCGGCCCCTTCCGAGTCTTCGCGAATGACGTGTTCTCGCAGCTCGCGGATCAATCGCGACTTGCCCAAGCCGGCGTCGCCGATCAGCAACACAATTTGGCCCAGCTCTTCCTGCGCTTGCTCCCAGCGATCTTTGAGAATCGTCAGTTCCGTATCGCGGCCAATCAACGGCGTGAGGTTGCCCGGATCAGCCAGCTCAACACGATTGCGCGACGCCGACTCCTTCACCACCTTGAACAGCTCCATCGGCTGCGACATCCCACGGACACGCTGAGCACCCAAGGATTCACACTCGAAGAACAACGCCACTCGCCGGTAAGTCGCAGCGCTGAGCAAAATCGTTCCGGGTTCGGCAATGGCATTGAGACGGACCGTGGTATTGCGTGCCTCGCCCACCAATGTAATGCCCGTGGATTTCAGACCGCCCAAGTCTTCGGCCACCGCTTCGCCCGAATGCACTGCCACCCAGGCGTGATTTGTGGAGGGTAAAGTGGCTGCGCCGGATTTCGGCGTGTCAAAGGCTCGCATCACCTGTAATGCGGCTCGCACCGCGCGCTGCGCGGCGTCCTCGAACGCAACTGGATAACCAAAACAGGCCATCACCTCTTGGCCAGAGTTCGCCACCACAACACCGTCAAATTGCTCGACCTGTTCGGCCACGAACTCGGCAAATGCTTTCGCTTGATCGTGCAGCAACTCCGAATGAGTCATGGACGCGTCGGAGTCGCTGTCGTCACCGCCGTCGTAGTTGAAGACCGCGACGGTGACTTGCCGCAACTCGGCCTCACGCCGCGGCCGGCTGGTGGACTGGCTGCTGCCGCCGAATTCCGAAACGGGATCGTCACGATCCGCCGAGGAATCCGCAGAGAAGTCCGCAGACGGCCGATACTGGGCCGTGACCGACATCTCGCTGCCCTGGCTCAAAAAGTGATCCAAGTCTTCCGCGAACTCCGCCGCCGAGGCGTGCCGCTGTGATGGTGACTTCGAAAGCGCTCGCAGACAAATCGCGTCGATGGCCGGCGGCACGTCCAAGTGTTCTCTCGACGGCGCATGTGCTTCGCGCGAGACGACCTGGCCGAAGATCGAGGCGACCGATCCCTCGAAGGGACGCTTGCCGGAAACCATTTGGTACAGGATCACGCCGAGTGCATAGACGTCGGTCGCCGGACCAATCTCGCTGTGCCGTGCCTCGACTTGCTCCGGAGCCATATACGCCGGACTGCCGAAGACCGCGCCGCTTTGTGTCAGCTCCGCTTCACCTTCGCGATGACGCCGAGCCAATCCGAAGTCCATGATGACCGGCTCGTTGTCGCTGGTCAGCATGATGTTGGAGGGCTTCAGGTCACGATGCACGATGCCGAACTCGTGCGCCTTCTGTAACGCCAGCGCGACCTTCCGCAACAACGTGACTGCCTCGACGACGGGGATGCGTCCCCGCGTTTTGAGAATCGCCGACAACGACTGGCCGTCGATGTAGGCCATCGTCAAGAAGTGCCAATGATCGAACTGCCCGACGTCGTAGACCGGGCACAGGTTCGCGTGTTGCACCGTCGCCATCGCGCGAGCTTCGCGATAGAAACGCTCGATGGCTTCGAAATCATCCTCGTTCTGAAACGTCGGAATCTTCAGCGCGACTTTGCGATCCAGTTGTTGATCGTGTGCCAGATAGACCGCCCCCATGCCGCCACGTCCGAGTTCTCGCTCGATCTGATAGCGGCCAAACTTTTGGGGAACAGTCTCAGGACGACCCGGAACTTGCGGGGCTAGCTCGTTGGTTTGACTGACCAAAACCGTCTGATTGGTTCGAGCCGTGTCAACTCGATGTCCGGAATCCGGATTCTCTGAGAGCGGTGCAGAACGTCCAAAGAGTTCTGATACCTCGCTGGCGAGCTGCGGAAATCTCGCTGCATACTCGCCCTGAGTCGGCGACTCGCCGGCCGATCTACGAAAATTCCATTCGAGCAACACCAATTCGCGCAACAGCACCAACTGAAGTGACTCCGGCTCGCGCGACACGAAGTCTTCGATGAGCGGATGCTGACCCTGCTCAAGCAACGACAGGAAATTCTGCTGCGAGCTAGTCAGTCTGCGGGCTTCGCCATCATTCAAGGTGTGGGGTTGTGACGGAGAAGTCATAACGCTTTTCAATTCGTTGATCGTCGTCGATCGAAGTGGCCACGCTCGGTGATTGCATCAGCGAAAATGCACAATCCAAGAGTGAGCTGGCTTTGACGAGCATTGAATCGGATTGCACTGCGGAGTTTCAACGATGCCCGCTCGGCTTCGTTCCGAGATTGGTCAAAAAATGACTCATCCGAAAGGGAAACACGGTTGCTGGAGGTCCCAATCACCAAATTGCAATGTCCAAGGAATGTCCCAGTTTCAAATCCCCAATGGCGAAGGCTCATTCGGTCATCCAGGGAGGTCACTTCGGGGAATATGTTTTGCCACAGATGAAACACGGATTGCACACGGATCAGGACAGGAGACAGGGAATTGGAAAAGAAGAAGCGGCGGACGGAAATGCCGGACAAAAGTTTCTTGCCACGGACAAAAGCACGGACCAAGCCAGAGGTCAGAAAGCGTTACGTACCCTCGTTCCGTGACCTCACTCGATTCTTCATTGCCTTGTTCGCTGTCCTGATCCGTGTTCAATCCGTGGCTTTGAACCTTGCCTCCCCGGAACACCGGAAGAGCCTTTGCCAAAGGTGCTACTCTGCTCGTTGCTGTCAGCTTGCCGAGAAAATGTGGAGCGAGAATGGCGATGCAATCACAATCACGATTCGACACGTGCCCGACGTCGTGCTCACTGATGAGCCGGTGGTTGTGTTGCTTGTTCCTCGGACTGTTGATGCCGTCGTGTCTTGTGGCTCAACAGAAGTCGTTGGACGAGTTCCGGATTCTCGATGGTCAGCCGACGCGGTTGTTCATGGAGGGCAACTCGCATCATCCGACGTATGGCCTCGACAAACTGGCGAAGTTGCTTGATCGGTACTTCGATGGCAAAAGCCCGATCGTGGTGGCCGGATTGGCCGATGCTCGCAAAGACCCGATCACGCAGAAACCGATTCCGACCGCCAAGCTCACAGAGCTGATTCGCTTTCTCGAACCGGAGTTCGCCGCGCGCGACAAGCGGCTGGAGCCTCGTGAGCGGCTGGTGATTTTGAACTATGTGATCGTCAACGTGCCTCGCAAAGTCGACAGTGCCTGGGTGAAGACCGACGCCGATGCCTTGCAGGCGTATGCTCAAACGGCGCTCGCACGAGGCGCGCAGCGCGTCTTCTTCAGCGAGATGGTGCAGCCGAATCACATCACCGGCGGTCACTTCGGCAACAAGTTTCGCCGCGAAGGACTGCGAATGTTTGACGAGTTGGCCCGCCATAAGCTGCCGGGCATCGAGCGTGGTCCGACTCTGCAAATTCAAATGGAGCAGCAGCGCCACTTTTTCCGCGACGACCGCCACTTCTCCGACGCGGGCCGAGACTTCATCACCAGCCTGTGGCTCGAAACGTTGCTCAAGCACGACGGGCGGTTGATTCCGGATTGGCTGCACGAAGAAATCCAATCCCTGCGACAGCCAAAGATGAACTCGCAATGATCAAGCGGTTGCCACACGACGTCAGGCCAACACCTCCGAGACCACGCGGCCATGCACGTCGGTCAGGCGGTAGTCGCGGCCGCCGTGACGATACGTCAGACGCTCGTGATCGAGGCCGAGAAGGTGCAGCATCGTGGCGTGTAGATCGTGGATGTGGACTTTGCCGCTGATGGCTTCGTAGCCGTACTCGTCGGTCTCACCGTGGATGTGGCCGGACTTCGTACCGCCGCCGGCCAGGAACATCGAAAAGCCTTTGTGGTTGTGGCCGCGTCCGTCTTGCGTCGGATCATCGGGCGTGCGACCGAACTCGCCGCCCCAGACGACCAGCGTCTCTTCGAGCAATCCGCGCTGAGCCAAATCCGCGAGCAAGCCCGCGACCGGCTTGTCGATTTCACGACAGCGTGCCGGCATCAGCGAACTCAAGAAGCCGTGATGATCCCAATCGGTGTGCGTGACTTCGATGAACCGCACGCCAGCCTCCGCGAAGCGTCGAGCCAACAGGCATTGAGCACCGAACGTCTCGGTCGGCCCGCCGTCGGCTCCGTACAGCGCGAGCGTTTCCTTCGTCTCGCCGGAGAGGTCCATCACGCGCGGCATCTCGGTCTGCATCCGAAACGCCAGCTCGTAGGCTTCGATCATCCCCTCGACTTTCGGATCAGCGGTCTGTTCCGCCGTGCGACGATTGAAGCGTTGCAGCAGATCAAGCTGCTGCCGTTGAGCCGTCACCGACAGTCGCGGGTTCGACAGATCGCCGACCGTCGCGGTTTTGCTCGGCCGGTTCGAGTCACCGATCGTCGTCGCCGAATACGCCGCCGGCAGAAAGGCACTCTGGTAGTACCGCAAGCCGCCGAGATTTGTCAGCGGATTGATGCTGATGAAGCCGGGCAGGTTTTGATTCTCGGTCCCCAAACCGTAGACGGCCCACGCTCCCATGCTGGGCCGAATGAATTGAAAGCTGCCGGTGTGAAGCTGTTCGAGCGCCTGCGGATGATTCTCGTTGTCGGTCGTCATGCCGCGCAGCACGCACAGCTTGTCCGCGTGCTTGCCGAGCTCCGGCAACAGTTCGACGACGTCGATGCCGCTCTCGCCACGTCGCGAAAACTTCCATCGCGAACCGAGCAACTTGCCCGTCCCCGATCGCCCCGGCTTCCCATGATCGGCAGTCAGTTTCGTTTTTGGATCCAGCGTCTCGACATGCGAAGGTCCACCGCGCATGCAGAGAAAAATAATTCGCTTGGCTCGCGCCGGAAAATGCGGCTGCTTGATCGCGAGCGGCCCCGCGGACTCGTCGCTCGCCTGAGCCGCCAACGACGCGAACGCGACGTAACCAAATCCGGCCGATGCCGTCTTGACCCACAGGCGACGAGAAAAGTGCTCGTGATCGTTCGTCATTGGACTGATCTCCTCTGCCTTCATCCGAGCCTCGGATGACGCAAGACACGCATGAAACGACGCCTTATCGGATGGTTCGGAACTCTGCTGACGCGAAGATCGTTTGGCAGAAACTGGTCCAGCGAACTTCTCGCTGTTGTTTTGGATCGGCGAGCGGCGGCGCGTCGCTGGCAAGATAATCCGTCGCGGCGGCGAGTTCCTCGTCGATCGGCGGGCGAGCGAACGACAAGCGGAACAACCAACGGACTCGGCCCGCGTCGTCGAGGTTCGGTTCGGACAACAAACGCCGAGCGGTGTGTTGCGATTGCTCGATGATCCAAGCGTTGTTCATCAAGAACAGAGCCTGCGACGGGACCGTGCTTTCGTCGCGCTGCGCCACCGGGCGATCCGAGGCGGCGAAGTCAAAGAGTTGAAACATCGTCGGCAAGACGCCGCGCACGACCGGCAGGTACACGCTGCGGCATTGATGCTCGATTTCGTGCGGCTTGAACGGCGGGTTGAAGTTGAAGAACTCGGCGTCCCGATGCGGATGCCGTTTGGCGAGGAACGATTGTTCGACCGTCGGCGGACGCGGATCAAGTTGCCCGCTGACCGTGAGCACCGCATCGCGCAGGCTCTCGACTTCCAGCCGTCGCGGCGACATCCGCCATCGGAAAATGTTTTCGGGATCGTGCTTGTCGTAGGATGGGCTTCCAGCCTGAAGATTACCCACAAGTTTTCTGTTTGGCTTGGTAGCCACGGAGGAAGAGGTGCAGTTTTTCAAAGCCTCGCCAAAGGGTTTGCCAGCCGGGTTC
>JAYVQJ010000719.1:0-1592 GCA_043777235.1 Planctomycetia bacterium | reverse complement strand
CGTCGGTCATCGGAGCGTGGTTCTTGTTGCGACGCTGGCTGAGTCTGCCGGATCACGGCTTCGGACTGATCTTCGGATTCTCAGGACTTGGCTTTGTCGTGGCGGCGGCGACTTGCTTCTTCGTGCGCGAGCCGGCCGACGTCCCCGACGATCATGTCTCCGAGCATCACGGAGGAGTGCGAGCGTCGATCCAACTCTTGCGACGCGATCCGCATTTCCGTTGGCTGGCGATCGTGTCGATGTTGTTCATCGCGATCCAATTGCTGTTCCCTCATTTTCAAGCGTTGGGTCGCCAGCAGATTCCCTCCGATGACAAGGACGCCTACGGCTATAAATTGATGCTGTGGGTGATCGTGCAGAACGTGGCGGTCGGCGTGTTCAGTTTTGTTTCGGGCAAGCTCGCGGATCGGTTCGGCAATCGGCTGTCGTTGCAATGGCAAATCTTCGGAACAGTGCTCGTCCCGTTGCTGGCCTTGCTGTTCACCAGCGGCATCGCAGGTTTCGACTCGAAACATTTCTGGCTGACGTTTTTCTTTCTGGGCCTGACACCAGTGACGATCAAGACACTGACGAACTACGCCCTGGAACTCGCCGAGTCCGGCCAACATCCGCTCTATGTCAGCACTTTGCACGCTTGCCTGGCCGTGCCATTCTTTTTCTCGCCGCTGGTCGGCTGGCTGGTCGATCTGCTGGGCTTCGGGAAAGTTTTCCTCGGCATCAGCGGCATGATCGCACTCGGTTGGCTGGCGTCGTTGAGATTGGTCGAGCCACGACACCATCCCAGAAACCAAGTCATTGAACTACAACCCGAACCATGAGCGAGCCAATTCCAAGTAGCGTCTATCAAGCGCGCGGCATCACGAAGGTGTACCGCATGGGCGAAGTCGAGGTGCATGCGCTGCGCGGCGTGGACCTCGATTTGTACGAGGGAGAATTCATCGTGCTGCTCGGCCCGTCGGGGAGCGGGAAGTCGACGCTGCTCAACATTCTCGGAGGGCTGGACGTGCCGACGGCGGGAACGGTCGCGTATCGAGGCAAAGACCTGACCAGCGACGACGACACGCTGCTGACCACCTATCGCCGCAATCATGTCGGGTTCGTGTTTCAGTTCTACAACTTGATCCCCAGCCTGACGGCGAAAGAGAACGTCGCGCTCGTGACGGAGATTGCCAAGAACCCGATGTTCCCGACGAAGGCGTTGGAAATGGTCGGGCTGGGTCATCGGCTGGATCACTTTCCTTCGCAATTGTCCGGTGGTGAGCAGCAGCGCGTGGCGATCGCTCGCGCGGTCTCGAAGCAACCGGACGTCCTGCTGTGCGACGAGCCGACCGGTGCGCTCGACATTCAAACGGGCATCGTCGTGCTGGAGGTCATCCAGCGTGTCAATCAAGAACTCGGCACGACGACCGCCGTGATCACCCACAATGCCGCCATCGCCGACATGGCCGACCGAGTCATCCACCTCTCCGATGGCCACATCAGCAGCATCCATCGGAACACAAAGAAGATCTCACCGAGCGAGTTGCGGTGGTAGCTGATACTCCCCGAAACGCCCCTGGGCTTGCCCCAGGGGTTCAACGGCTTCTGCGCTA
>JAYVQJ010000718.1:0-1593 GCA_043777235.1 Planctomycetia bacterium | reverse complement strand
GTCCCGCGCGTGGTCGGTGGGTTGCCCAAGCCTTGTTGGTGAGCTGCTTTGACGGCGGCTCAACAACGCCACGGGGATACCCCGCGGTTGTTCGCTTGCGTTGATTTCGTTGCCGTAGCCACCACAAATCAGCGATGTGATTTGCTGTGGCTACGCTACTGGACCCGTTGAGCAACCCGCCGACCACTTTTCTTTTTCGCACGACGCGACTGGCTCAACCACGGATGAAACTGCTCCTCGACTTTTTCCGTTGGTTGTTCCGTGGACGATTTGGTTCGTCTCGCAAGAAGTCTCTGCCGGCCGCGACCAAATGGGCGAAACGACGGAAGCGACGGCCAGTCAAGCTGACCAAACGGCGTCGATTGAGCGGCAGCACTCCACGGGCAGAGCGATCGAGACCGATCAAATCAGTTGCTCCGCCATATCTTTTTGGTGTGTTCGCTTCGGATCACCGGCAGTTTCTCGACCTGAGCCGCGACGGTGACGACTCGTTGCTGGCGTCTTATCACCTACCAGCGTTTCACACGCCGCAAGAGTTGGCCGATTGGCTGGGCATTCGCGTCGGCGAACTCGCTTGGCTCGTCCATCGCAGCACGTCGGATCGGCGACCGGCGGATGAGCAGCGGTCACACTACGTTTATCGTTGGGTCAAGAAACGGTCGGCGAGCTTAGAAGCTGGCTCGCCGAACAGTCGGCCGGTATCGACGCAGTGGCGATTGATTGAAGCTCCGAAGCAGACGCTCAAGACGGCACAGCGGAAGATTCTGGCCGAGATTCTCGAAAAGATCCCAGCGCATCAGGCGGCACATGGGTTCGTGCGCGGGAGGTCGATTGTCTCGAACGCGCGGCCGCACGTTGGGCAGGCGGTCGTCATCAAGCTCGACTTGCAGAATTTTTATGCCAACGTGACGTACAGCCGAGTCGTCGCGATTTTCCGTTCAATGGGTTACTGCCGCGAGGCGGCGATTTGGCTGGGGCGGCTGACGACTTCGGCGGTCCCCTGGTCACTGACGGTGCCCGATGGGGACGAAGCCACCAAGTCACTTTACGTCCGTCGGCACTTGCCTCAGGGAGCACCGACGTCCCCTGCCCTCGCGAATCTCTCGGCGTTCGGCTTGGACGTGCGGCTGTCGGGGCTGTTGAAGAAGTTCGGCGGCAACTACACGCGATACGCGGATGACCTGACGTTGTCCGGCAATGACGACTTTCGATACGCGCTCCGCTGCGTGATCCCCTTGACCGAGCAGATCGTTCGCTCGGAACGTTTTCGATTGAATCACCGCAAGCGAAAGGTCGTGCGGCGCGGGCATCGGCAACTCGTCACCGGAGTCGTCGTCAATGCGAAGGTCAACATTCGCCGCGACGAGTTCGATCGGCTCAAAGCCATTCTGACGAACTGCGTGAAGCTGGGACCGGCATCACAGAATCGGGACGACCGCGCTGACTTCGCCGCGCATCTGCGAGGCCGAATCGCCTTTGTCCGCCAACTCAATCCCGCGCGAGCCGAGAAGCTCCAACGGCAGTTCGATCGAATCCGCTGGGAAGGTTTCATGCCCGGCCCGGCCGTCCGCTGATTCACGAGGGCGTTCGCAG
>JAYVQJ010000717.1:0-1595 GCA_043777235.1 Planctomycetia bacterium | reverse complement strand
GTGGCAAGAAACTTTTGTCCGGCATTTCCGTCCGCCGCTTTTTCTTTTCCAATTCCCTGTCTCCAGTCTTGATCCGTGTTCAATCCGTGTTTCATCTGTGGCAAAACATATTCCCCGAAGTGACCTCCCTGGATGACCGAATGAGCCAAAAAGAAAAACGACTTGTCGGATCGTTCCGCAGTGCTCGTGTCTCTCGTGGCTACAGCAAGTCCGCCAGCAAGCCGTCAAAATCGAACGCGAATGACGTGTCGATGATTCGTGTCGTGTCGCTGATTGTGTCCTTGCTGGGACCGGTGGTGACTCCGTTGATGATGTCGGTGCCGAGTCCGCCATTGAGTTTATCGAGGCCAGCATCGCCGAGCAGTGTGTCGGTGCCCGCGTCACCCAGCAGCGAATCACCCGCCGAGCCGGTCAGTAGATCGTCGCCGTTGCCGCCCCGAATGGCGTCGTTGCCGTCGGAGCCTTTGAGGTTGTCGTGGTCGTCTCCCCCGTCGAGCACATCGTCGCCAGTGCCACCGTCGATGGTGTCATTGCCAGCGTTCGCCGAGGCTGCACTCCAAACCGACGACCGATCCCATGCCGCGCACAATCGAGCCAAGATGTCAGTCGCATGGTTGTCACCTCAAGTGATGCGCTTAGGAGTTGATCGCGGGACAGAGAGAGGGCCGCCAACGTAAACGTGATGGCAAACGATCACAAGCAACGGCCTTCCGAAGTCGGTGCGGCGTTACCACTGCGGCCGAGCGAGCCGCTACACTCGGCTCGGCGACATCGGCCAAGGATGCTGTGATGGATTACCAAATTGACTTCAAACCGCGTGCGGTGAAAGATCTCAAGGACTTGCCGAAGGCTCATTCCCGCCGCGTGATGGCGAGAATCGAGGTGCTGCGCCGCGACTTGGCGGGGGATGTCAAAAAGCTCACAAACTTCACCCCGGAATACCGGCTGCGCGTGGGTGACTACCGCGTGTTGTTTGAGGTAGAGGGCGGTTTCGTGGTCGTGTATCGTGTGCTGCTATCGAAGAGAGGCGTACTGATGGCGGAGCGTCGCATGTTGAAACTGCATCCCGAAATTCTGGTCAAAGATGGCAAGAAACAATTCGCCGTCCTGCCCTATGACGAATACCTCGCCATTCAAGAGCGACTGGCCGATGCCGACGATCTGTTGGAACTCCGCAAAGCGAAACGCGCCGAAGGGAAGAAACGCTTCATCCCGCTCGCTCAAGTCAAACGCGAACTCGGCCTGCGATAGCTTCGCTGTGTTCGACGGGACCCTCAGCACTGGCTGAAACGCCTCCGTCGCATGGCCGTAGCGAGGACATGAGACAGGGTTCCATGACCATCAAAACTCGACTGGCGCATGCGTCGCGCCGATTGCCTCAACTTCTGCAAGACATGGAGCGAGACGACGCTCCGCAATGGCACATATTGGGGCCGTCAAGTCCATCGCGCCGAATTGCAGACACTCCCAAACCACTTGTCCGCTTGCGAGTTGGCGCATGAAAAAGCGGTCACATGCGAAAACATGCGACCGCTAATCTTGGAGGCGGGGGGCCAATCGCCACAATTTTTCGCCGTCTCCGAAAACGGAAGATC
>JAYVQJ010000716.1:0-6099 GCA_043777235.1 Planctomycetia bacterium | reverse complement strand
GCGGCTGGGTGGAGCCGAGGTCTCGGATCGGCACGCGAACTTCGTCATCACTCATGACGGCTGCAAGTCGGATGACGTGCTGCGGCTGATCGACTTGATTCGCTCCAAGATTACCGAACGCTTCGGCGTCGACTTGGAACTTGAAATTCAGGTCTGGTAGCAACAATGAATCTTGTGCTACACGTCCCGTTGCACACGGCTAACTCGTTACTTTGCTTAAAAGCTACCGCCTGAAGAGGAATTCATGTGGTCGCGCAGGTTTCCTCAATTGTCCCGTCCATTTCTGCCGTTATGGTTCTAGCGGCGATGCACACCACGTCTTCCCTTGCATCCCAGATCAATTCGCCGCTGGACTTTCCCATCACCATCGTCGTTGATCGCCACACCCACTGCCGAAGTGGTCTGGTTTTGAAGCCCACCGGCTTCAAGACCGAACGTTGATCCTCCTCCGGCCGTTCGTGCGTGCACCCAATCCCAAACACGGCTGATGACTCAGCCGCGGGAGGTGTGACATGCGAACCTTGATGCCCTATGCAGTCAGCGACACGCTGGCGGTTGAAACTCCGAATAACGTCGCTGCGGCGACACAGTGGCACGGCATCGTGTCCAACAAGAGTGCCGACGATCCGCTGATTCCCGCGCGGCCTTGGCTGGGGAGTTATCCGGCGGCGATCCCCGCGACGTTGAACTACCCAGAGATTCCCGCTTGGGGATTTCTCGCGGAGACAACGGCGACGCATCCGCAGCGAGTGGCTTGTCATTATTACAAGCAGCAATTGACCTACGCCCAAATCGCCGATGAGTCGCGACGTGTGGCGACGATGCTCATCAACTACGGCATCCGGCCAGGCGATCGGGTCGGCATCCTGTTGCCAAACATGCCTGAGTATTTCTCGGCGATCAATGGTGTCTGGATGGCCGGAGCAATTGCGGTCGCGCTCAGTCCGCTCAGCGTCCCCGGCGAGATTTCCAACATTCTGGAGGCGACCGATTGTCGCATCGTGATCTCGTTGGACTTGCTCGCCCCGCTGGTGCTCAAGGGGAGCTATCGGCCGCGACATCTCTTCTTCACAACGCTGCAAGATCGGCTGCCAGGTTGGATGCGGTTGGGATATGCGTTCGCTCGGATGCGCCGACTTGGCTTCTGGCCTGCGGCGGATGGACCAAACCAGCATGACTACCACGATGAACTGACGCAGTGCCGCCCGCTTGTCCAACCGGTCGTGCCGGCGTCCCTTTCCGATGCAGCGTATATTCTGCCCACGGGGGGGACGACCGGCGCGCCGAAGGCCGTGACTCTCAGCCACCGCAACTTGGTCGCGAATGCGACGCAATGCGCCGTGTGGGCCAGCGGCGACATCGACCACCACATTGGTTTGGGGGTGTTGCCGTACTTCCACAGCTATGGACTGACGAGCAATCTCTTAGCGGGAACGGCGCTGGCCGTGACGCATATCTTGTTGCATCGGTTCATCCCGCGAGTCGTCGCGAAATTGATCGAGCAACATCAACCGACGACGTTCAACGCCGTTCCTGCGATGCTTGCGTCCCTGAACAAACTCTTCCAAACGAAGCCGCTCAAGACTCGGAGCTTGCGATATGTGCAAGTCGGCGGAGCTCCGCTGGACCCAAAGATCGCTCTGGAATTCGCCAAGCATACCGGTGCTCAAGTTGTCGAAGGGTACGGACTCAGTGAATGCACTCCGTGCGTGACCGCCGGCCCGCTCGATGGAACGGCTCGACTCGGCACGATCGGCCTGCCGCTGCCGGATACCGACGTGAAAATCGTCGATGCCGACACCGGCGAGCAGCCGACACCTTCCGGCGAAGTCGGTGAACTGGCCGTGCGTGGTCCGCAGACGATGCTCGGCTATTGGAACAATCCAACCGCCACGGCTCAGGTCATTCGAGACGGATGGCTCTTCACCGGCGATCTGGCGACGATGGACGACGACGGATTCATCAAGATCGTCGATCGCAAGAAAGACTTGATTATCACGTCGGGCTTCAATGTTTATCCGTGCGACGTCGAAGCGGTCCTGCGTGGCTATCCGGGAATCGGCGATGCGGCAGTCGTCGGTGTTCCAAACGAAGCGTGCGGTGAATTAGTCAAAGCGGTCCTTGCGCTGAATCCGTCCGCCCGCTTCGATCGCAAAGCGTTCGATGCGTTCTGCAAAGAGAACCTCGCCGCTCACAAACGGCCGAAGATCGTTGAGATCGTCTCCGGTGATCTGCCACGCAATTTCCTCGGCAAAGTTCTGCGCCGACATTTGCGGGAACCTGTTTCAACGAAGCCGACGCCAGCAACGTCAACAACTAACGAATCTGTCCATCAGCGCCGTGACAAATCGCTCGTCGCCGCGCTGCGAGAATGAATTCCGAATCGAGAAGCTGTCATGATCACGCGATCCCACATCCCGACCATCGGCCGAAGTCACGGCGAACAGACTCGCTGGTTGGATCGCCCTGTCGGCTCGCGAGTCGGTCCGTCAGCCACCGCACCGCACGACGAATTGCACGTCGCGCTCTCCGACTTGTACGCCAATCAAACGCGCTGGCTGTTCCAATCGCCGCGCGATCGAATTGACTTGGTGGAACGCTGCATCGAAACGGTTGCCGAGTCCGCCCCGAATTGGGTCGATGTCGCCTGCGAGATCAAACACATCCCCGCCGACAGTCAGTGCCGAGCCGAAGAGATTCTCGCTGGTCCTGTCGTTGCGATGCGTTATCTGCGGCTGATGCTGCGAAACCTCAAAGCTCTCGACAACGGGACGCCGTCGCCGTTGCCGGGTCGATTGACTCAAGCGCACGACGGACGCTGGCGAGTCCCAGTTCTACCGGTCGTTCGCGATCTGTTCGATCCATTCTGCTTCATGAACTTTCAAGCTCACGTTTGGCTGAAACCCGGAATCTGCGAAGACGAAGCAATCGCCTCGACCGAGCCGATCGCTCAGCGAATTCCGACGACGAGCTTGGTCCTCGGAGCCGGAAACGTCACCGGCATCTTCGCGGCCGATGTGCTCGGGAAGATTTTCCAAGAGCAACATGTCGCGCTCGTGAAGCTGCATCCGCTAACCGATCCGCTGCGACCGGTTATCGAGCACGCCTTCAAACCGCTCATCGACGCCGGTTGCTTGCGAATCGTTTCCGGTGACGCGACGGTCGGTGCGCGAGCGACCCAGCACGACATGGTCGATGCCGTTCACATCACCGGTTCCGTCGCCGCTCACGACGCGATTGTGTGGGGAGCCGATGCGGCCGATCGTCAGCGCCGCAAGCAGGACGACAAGCCGTTCCTCGACAAGCCGATCTCCAGCGAACTCGGCAACGTCTCGCCGTGGATCATCGTTCCCGGCCAATACTCGTCGATGCAACTGCAAGCTCAGGCCGAGAACGTTGCCGCGTCCATCACGAACAACGCCGGCTTCAACTGCGTCTCGACGCGAGCGCTCATCACTTGGAAGCACTGGCTGCAACGCGAGGATTTTCTGTCGCGCCTGCAAGCGATCCTCAGCAAACTGCCGCGCCGCGTCTCGTATTATCCGGGAGCGCTCGATCGCTTTGAACGTTTCACCGGCTGCCGATTCAATGGCGATGAGTTGTCGGACGGCACGACAGCTTCCGTTCGCAGCGATCTGCCGCAGCTTCCGTGGACGCTGTTCCGTGACGTCAATCCGGCCGAGTCACCGTTGCTGTGCCGCGAAGAATCGTTCGTCCCGATTTGTGCTGAGATGCCGCTCGATGCCGACAACGAATTCGACTTCGTTGGCCGAGCCACCGATTTCGCCAACGAAGAATTGTGGGGCACGCTCTGCGCGACGCTCACGGTTCCGTCGGCGTTTCGCGGCTCGCAACGCGGACGAGCAGAGATCAACGCCGCGATCAGCCGACTGCGATACGGCACCGTCTGCCTCAATCAATGGCCGGGCCTCGCGTTCGCCTTGCTGACGCTGCCGTGGGGCGGACATCCCAGCGGCACGATGTCTGACCCGCAAAGCGGACTGGGCTTCGTTCACAACACGTTCGGCTTGCGAGCCATCGAAAAGACCGTGCTCGAAGGTCCGCTGGTCGTCGTCCCGAAACCAATTTGGACTCCCGGCCATCGGTTCGCCGAACCGATCGCTTGGAACCTGTTCAATCTGTATCACCAACCCACCCTGCGTCACGTTGCCGAGTTGTCGTACTCGGCGTTCGTGTCGCTCTTCAAGTAAATCGAAAGTCCGATGCCGACGCCGATACGTCGCGCTCGAACGTGTGCAACCATGACGCAACTTCATGACAAACGAGTTTTAATCACCGGCTCTGGTCACGGTCTTGGCCGCGAACTGGCCAAGACCTTTGCGAAGGCCGGCTGCGAAATCATCGTCACCGATCGCGACGCCGACCGTGTCAACGAGACCGTCAACCTGCTGACGAAAGCGAATCACCGAGCGTTCGGCTACGCGATGGACGTGACCAACGCCGCCAGCGTGCAAGACGTCCACGATCATGTTCTTTCTGAGCACGGCCCGATCGACGTCCTGGTCAACAACGCCGGCATCGTCTGCGGCGGCACCTTCGAGAACGTGTCGCTCGAACGGCACAAAGCGATTTACGACGTCAATTGTTTCGGCCCCGTCACGGTGACGCACACGCTGCTGTCGGAACTGCTCACGCGGCCCGAATCGCACATCGTCAACATCGCCAGTGCCTCGGCGCTGATGCCCTTGCCGTTCGCCGCGACGTATGCCTCGAGTAAATGGGCGGTGCTCGGTTTCTCCGAATCGTTGCGAGAAGAACTGCGGTTGACCGGACACGGGCACGTTCATGTCACTTCGGTCTGCCCCGGCTATATCGCCACCGGAATGTTTCAAGGTGCGAAGACGCCGTTCCTGATGCCGATGCTCACACCGCAAAGCCTCGCGAATGAAGTCGTCCGCGCGGTGCAATCGGATTGCGAGATCGTTCGAACTCCGTGGCAAGTCAAGTTGCTGCCGCTGATGAATGCTCTCTTGCCGCGTTGGCTGCTGCGTTGTGTGGGAGACAAGCTCGGAGTGCTCGACAGCATGGCCGGCTGGAACAACGTCGTCGAACCGGCGCGAGTCCTCAAAGACGTGCGGCCGATCTCGACCACCGATTCCGTCCCGCAAGTGCTGAGCGAATAACGTTCGCCTGAGAGTCCTCATCGGCGGCGCGGTTTGCTAGAACTCTGCCATGAACGCCGAAGAACTCAAAGCCCGACAGACACCAATCAAAGCCCGCTACAAAGACGAGCCGCAAGCCGCTCAGGTCACGATGCACGCGACCGGCACGCTCGGTATCGACAGCGTCACCTGCAACGTGACAACTCCGACCGGCATCATCGAAGCCGGCCTGCATCCAATGGCCGGCGGCGAAGAACACTGGGCGTGTTCCGGCGAGATGCTGCTGCAATCGCTCGTCGCCTGCGCTGGAGTCACGCTGAAAGCGGTCGCGACTGCCCTCGCAATCCCGCTGCGCGGTGGCCGAGTCTTTGCCGAAGGGGACATGGACTTCCGTGGTACGCTCGGAGTCAGCAAGGAAACGCCGATCGGTTTTCAGCGAATCCGTCTACGGTTTGAACTCGACAGCGACGCGACCCCGGAGCAAAAGCAAAAGCTGTTGTCGCTGACTGAGCGATTTTGCGTGATCTTCCAAACGCTTAAGTCACCCGCTGCGATCACCAGCGAAATTGCATGACGTCTGCGATGCAAATCAGGCTGGCTGCGGAATGGAAAGAAACCGCACGTCAATCATTTCCAAATCGAGCAGCACGACTGTGAACTCGTTGACCCGATGCAGCACACCGGGATTGATTCGACGGATGGCTCCCTCGCAGCACTCGCGACGAATATGCGAATGTCTGGACACGAGATCGTTCGGCTGAGCCTGTTGATGAAGGCGTTGCCGGTCTCGCTGCTGGTGCTAGACGTCAAGTTTTGCTCGCGGCCACATACTCCGGCATGAGCTCGAAGGCGTGAAAAGAAATCGCCATTCGCCGCTTGGCAGACAAGACAGAATGTCTAACGTGTCGCCTCGACGTGGCACTGTATGTGGTCCAAATAGCTTATCATACGGATCGCACAAATTAGCCGCGCGGCG
>JAYVQJ010000715.1:0-6102 GCA_043777235.1 Planctomycetia bacterium | reverse complement strand
GCAACGGCTTCGTCCGCAGCAACTCGCTTCGCAAGCCATACGAGTACCGATACCGATTCGCTCGCAACGGCAGCACCTGCGTGTAGACGATCTTGATCCGCTTCTCCGATTGCGCTTCGATCGGAAACACGCGAGCTTTGAAAATGTTTCCGCCAGCCCATTCGAGCAATCCCGGATCGCGCTTCTCGCGCAAGATCGTCTCGTAGATTTCGCGAGCACGCTGCTTCTCGACGACGTCGGCTTCAATCAGATCGTTGCCGATCCATAGGCCGAAGCCGCTGATCGACGCATCCTGCGGCAGCGGGAAGTGAAACACCCCTTCCAGTCGATTGATCGTGTGATTGACGAACGATTCCTCGATCGTCGTCCGCGCGATTTGATCCCGAATCTCGACGTTGACTTTGTGATAGCCGACCGTCAGCGGCTCATTGCGACCGTCGGGAAGATTCACGATCAGCGAGCCAAGCGATTCGTTGTTCGACGTTCCTTCAAAGCCGGCCAGCCACAGCGGCGTCTGTTCGACATCAACGAGCTTCTCATCGCGATCGACTCGGACAAGCTGCTTGTCGCCCGGCTTGAAAATTCGCTGCCCCTCGCGTGGGGCGAGCAGAAAGTAGCCGTCACGCTCCGCGTGACGATGGCCGGGCGCGGAGTTGGCGTCTGCTTCCTTTGCCGCGTTCATTTTGGATTCAGCGTCGTTCGACGTTCGGCTTTCCTCACGCGGAGCGTGAGGGCTACTTTTCTGCGACCTGACCTGCACTTGCCCGGTGTGCAGTCGCGCTTTCGTGGGCGACATGCACTCGATCAGCGTCCCCGGCCCGAGCGTCAGTTCGATCTCGGATGACAGCGTCACCTTCACGGCGTTCGCTCCGCGCAGTTCCGTGCGCAGCCAATCACCCGGCTTGAGCAACATCTCGCGACAGATCGGCGTCCAGCGTTTCGCCAACATCGGCCGCAAGACGACAAGGCCCTGAGCCTCGTTGATCTTGCCGATGCGGCCGTCCTCCGTCAGCGTCTTCGCGACGATGAACTTGTCGTCGGCGACCGGGACATTCATCGCGACGAGCGTCATGTCCGCCAACGGCGGCTTGGCGTCCAGCCGACGGGCATTTCTGCGAACTGACTCCAACTGCTCGATGTTCCCTTCCCACACCGTCATTTGAGTCAACCGCTTCGTTGCGGCATCAGCGAACGCCTCGATCGTGACGTCGCCGACACGAGTCGGCAGCGTTGCGAGGTACACATACTCTTCGCCATGAGCCGTCGCCCGCTTCGTCACCGGTTTCGCTCGCAGCAGCGGCGTTGAATCGTTGACCTCGACATCGAGCAGCCTGACCAGGTCAATCTGCTTGTCGGCACTCAAGAACCACGGCGAATCAACTTCGCTGACCGTGTTCGCCTCTTCGTCCACTCGCCACAGTCGCGAGCCAGCGGCGATCTCATACCGTTGCGGCGACGATTCCTTGCGAACGAGGCCCGGAGCGCGAACCCAAATCTCGGCCGTATCTCGGACGTTCTTCACGAGTCGAAACTGCAACGTCTCCGCCCCGCGCAGTTCCGCGAGCACGTCCGAGAACGGCACCGAATCCGCGCGAGCGACCTTCGGGTCCGGCTGAGGCAGGAACACGCTCACCAAAATGATCGCGGCCGAAGCCACGAAAGCGGCAAAGCCACGCAGCGCGAGAGTCATCATGGAAGTGCTCCGTTTCGAGTGATTGGCGAGTCGAGCGTCGTCAGCCCCAGGACTTTCGGACGAAGTCACGCTCGGAAGAGTCCGGGGGCTGACGCCCTCCGGCTCGCTGGGCTGCTCGTTGGGGACGGGCAAGAGTGCCCATCCTACGAATGCTTCGGCCGACTGTTCGCGCAGTGCGGCGAGCCGTTCGCGATCCGGCGGCGGAACGTCGGCGTTGACGGCGTGCAGCAAATCGGCGAGTCGTTGTTCGTCGCGATCGTGTGAGTTGTTCTGTGTCATGCCTGAGCATCCGGAGCGGCTCGCACCGTCGGCGTCGGTTCGCGAGTCAGTGATTCAAACTTGTCTCGAAACTCCCGCCGAGCACGGGCCAACTTCGATTTGATTGCGTCGACCGAGCTGCCCATCGTGCGAGCCAAGTCGTCCATTGATTGTTCATCGAGATACTTACCGGTCAGCAGCGCGGCGTAGTCGAGCGGCAATTCGGACAACACGCCGCGAACGAGTTCGGCAAGTTCACGTCGCCCCCAAATCTCGTCGGCCGATGCGGTCCCGTCCCGCCATTTCCGCAGGTCGATCGCTCCCGCTTCGGCGAGCATTCGCAGCCGATTTGTCTGACCGTTCCATCGCCAGTGAGCGGCTGCTTGATGATGAGCGATCCCTGTCAGCCAACCCCACAACGTCCCGCGCTGCGCATCAAACTGCCGAGCCGTCCGAGCCGCCGCCAGAAAAGTCTCTTGCACCACGTCCGCCACATCGGCGGCCGAGCCGCCCACCAACCGGCCGACATAGCGCCAGACATCCGCGCTGTACCCGTCGTACAGCGCAGTCCAGGCATCTCGGCGACCGTCTCGCAATCCGCGAATAACGGCGTGTTGGTGGTGTGAATCCAGCAAGAGGCATCTCGTCGGTCAGAGCGAACGAACTCGGAATGAATGGTCGCGAAGACGCGCCGAGGTGTCGCGCAAATCCTGAAAATCGTCGACTTCCAAGAAAATCGCGATTGATCCATTAGGGATCAAAGAGCGTCGTTGAGTCAGCCCACGAAAGGGCTCTGTCAGGAAGCAACGACGGCCACGGTCAAAAGTGTGGGCCGATTTCGCCGAAATCGGCTGCGGTTGACGCCACTCGCGGACTTCGGCGAAGTCCACCCACTTTTGAAGCAACGGACTTCGGCGAAGTCCGCCCACTTTTGAAGCAACGGACTTCGGCGAAGTCCGCCCACATTGGAATCGGCTGTCATTCACGGCTGATCGGATCGGACACCGTCACGCGATGATGCTCGAAGCTCAAGGGCTTTGCGGCGATCGGATTCGGCGAGCTTTTCTTTGCCGAGTTGCAGATAGGCTTCCGAACGCATCGCAAAGGCTTCGGCGTCGGTCGGATTGAGTTCGATCGCGGCGGTGAAATCGGTGACGGCGGAGTTATGGTCGCCCAATCGCCAATGGACTTCACCGCGAGCACGCAGACAGACCGGACACTTCGGATCAATTCGCACAGCGACGTTGTAATCGGCCAAGGCTCGCGGGAGGTCGCCGGTGTCGAGATACAAACCAGCTCGGCCGTTGTACGCCTCGTGATTGTCGGGATCGAGTTCCAGAGCGTGATTGAAATCGAGCAGCGCGAGATCGTGACGAGTCATGGCTCGCCAAGTGTCGCCGCGATTGCGATAGGCGATGACCATTTTCGGTTCGAGCTTGATCGCCTGCGAGTAATCGTCGCACGCTTTTTCAAACTGTCCCTGCTCGTAGCGGATGTTGCCGCGATTGTGCCAAGCGCCGGCCAGCGTCTTGTCGAGTTGCAATGCCTTCTCGTAATCGGCGAGAGCCTTCTCCGTCTCGCCAAGTTCATCGAAGACGTTGCCGCGGCGGTAATACAAGTCCCCTTCGTCCGGGTCCATGTTGATCGCGGTGTTGTAGTCGGCGAGTGCCTTGTCGTAGTTCTCTTGGCGGAGCCACGCATCGCCGCGCGACGAAAATGCTCGGCGGTTCTCCGGTTCGCGTTCGAGCGACTCGTCGAAGTCGGCGATCGCCTCGTCGAGCTTTCCAGAGTTCAAGTACGCCAGTCCGCGATTGAACAGAATCAGCGGATCGTTCTCGGACAACTCCAACGCGCGGTTGTAGTCTTCGAGAGCGTTCTCCAACTCACCGAGTTCATCCCAGCAGTTGCCTCGGTCCATCACGGCCGGGACGTATTCGGGATCGAGATCAATCGCTCGCGTGAAGTCTTCGATGGCCTTGTGGAATTCCTGCTGAGCTTCCCAGACCAAGCCGCGATCGTAGAACAAGTCGGGGTTGTCGGGAGCGAGGTCGATGGCCTGCTCGTAGTCTTCGAGGGCTTCGGTCCATTTTTGTTGATCGGAAAATGCCCCGCCGCGCAGCAGCAGCGCTTCGGAGTCGAACGGATCGAGATGCAGAACTTCGGTCAGATCTTCGGCGGCACGTTCCGGCTCGGCGATCAACGTGAAGACCCGAGCTCGGTTGAAGTAGTAGGCCGAGGCGGTCGGATTCAGGTCGATCGCGTTCGTGAAGTCCTCGATCGCTCGTTCGGAAACGCCGAGCTTATCCCAGACGAGGCCGCGGTCGTTGAAGAAGTCGGGATCGTGCGGATCGAGCTGGATGGCGATGTTGAACTCGCGCAAAGCATCTCGGAATCGTCCCTTCTCGAAGAGGCGATTCGCTCGATCGTAGTGCCGTTCCGCTTTGCTCACGGTGTCCTCACTGGGAGTTCTCACCGAGACATGGTCTGCTCGTCGTGACGTGGTCAGTCACCTGCAAGTATCGTATCGAACCGCCGCGCCGCAAGCACAATCTTCGCGGTCAGTTTGTTCCGCAATGTCTCAGCCAAAGGGCGAAAACTACCGGAGGCACCCAGGGGACGCAACCAACTGGTGTGCGGCTCGCCGTTGATTGCGAAGGCCCGTGAGCCTCGGTATCGTCACACCCCGTTTTGAACGACCCCATCCACTTTGCCGAGGGCCTTCGCAAATGCGCCGCCAATCATCCCGCCGCGATTTTATTAAGAACGTCTCCGCCGTCAGTGCCGGTGTCTTTGTCGGCCACGGACTTGTGATGCCGACGTACGTTCGCTCCGCTAATGAAGAGCTCAACATCGCCAACATCGGCGTGGGTGGCAAAGGAGGCAGCGATTCGGACAATGCCTCGCAGTTCGGCAATGTCGTCGCGATCTGCGATGTGGACCGGAACACTCTCGAAAACAAAGGGAAAGGCGGCAAGTTCAAGGACGCCGAGAAGTTCACCGACTACCGCGAACTATTCGCCAAGTACGGCAGCAAGATCGACATCGCGACGATCAGCACCCCGGACCACATGCACGCTGCCGTGACGTTGGAAGCCATGCGGCTGGGCATCAGTTGCTACACACAGAAGCCGCTGACGCGCACGATCTACGAAGCTCGATTGTTGGCCACTGTCGCGAAGGAAACCGGCGTCTGCACGCAAATGGGCAATCAAGGAACCGCGCTGGATACGTCCCGCGAAGCGATCGCTCAGATCAAGTCGGGAGTGCTCGGAACGTTGAAGGAAGTGTTTGCGTGGTCGAACCGTCCCATTTGGAATCAGGGCCCCGGTCGCCGCATGACGATGGAGAAGTTCATCGCTCAGGCGAAGAAGGACGACCCGGATAACGCCGACAAGCTCATCGCGAAGAAGAAGGAAGAGATCGCGAAGGCGATGGAACGAGTCGATTGGAAGCACTGGATCGGCGTCGCTCCGACGCGCGAATACTGGCCCGGTCATTATCACACCTTCGAGTTCCGTGGCTGGTGGGACTTCGGCACCGGCGCGTTGGGCGATATGGCCTGCCATCAGTTGACGGTCCCGTTTGCCTCGTGCGGACTACGTGATCCGATTTCCGTGGTGGCGAAGAGCACGGGGCACGACTTCGATAGTTTTCCGGCCAGCTCGATCATCAAGTTCGAGTTCCCCGAAACGGCCGAGCGGCCGGCGATTCCCTTCTGGTGGTATGACCGCAGAGAGAACAAGCCGCCGATGGAAGTCTTCGAGAAGTGGGGCATCACGAATGTGGCTTCCAGCGGTGTGTTGGTTGTTGGTGAGAAGGGAGCCTTCTACAGCAGCGACGATTACTGCGGTAAATATGAATTGAAGGGTGTCGAAAAGGCTAAAGTCGATTTCGAGAAAGCCGAAGACAAAGGGAATTTCGACATCAATAACATGTTTGAGTTGTTCCGCGCGAAGCGAGCCAACGATCCGAAGATCTGCAAATCAAACTTCGTGGATCGCGCCGGCCCGCTGACCGAAACGATTCTGCTGGGCAACCTCGCCGTCTGGGCCGCCGCCACTGGCGGAGAGAACGGCGCAATGGGCGAATGGGGCGAGAAGGTCGAGTGGGACGCCAAGAATCTGAAGGTCACGAACCTCGCGTCGCTCAAG
>JAYVQJ010000714.1:0-6107 GCA_043777235.1 Planctomycetia bacterium | reverse complement strand
GCGAGCGATCTGCGAGCGATCTGCGAGCGATCTGCGAGCGATCTGCGAGCGATCTGCGAGCGATCTGCGAGCGATCTGCGAGCGATCTGCGGGGCGTTGAGTAATTGCCGCGAGGCTCGTTGGCGGCGACTGATGGGAGTCGGTGACTTCATTCCGAACTCAACCGATAACCGACTCCCTGTTCTGTGAGTAGATGGCGCGGTTGAGCTGGGTCGAGTTCGATCTTGCGGCGCAGCGTGGCCATGAAGACGCGCAGGTAATGTGTCTCATGCACGACCTGCGGGCCCCAGACTTCTTTGAGCAGGAAGCGATGCGTCAAGACCTTGCCCGCGTGATGTGCGAGCGTCGTCAGCAGCTTGTACTCCAGCGGCGTGAGATGCACTTCCTCATCGTGCGCGAAGACTCGGCGAGCGGCCAAGTCGATCGTCAAGTCGCCGTGCTCGAAGGTGCTGGATTCAGGCTCGTTGGAAATGCGATTGGCGTGACGCAGTGCGACACGGATGCGAGCCAGCAGTTCTCCGGTGCTGAACGGCTTCGTGAGATAGTCGTCGGCACCGGCATCGAGCGCGGCGATCTTTTGTTGTTCTTGATCGCGAGCCGACAGAATGATGATCGGCGCGTGCAGCCATTCGCGCAGTTGCAACAGGACTTCCAGGCCGTCCATGTCCGGAAGCCCCAAATCGAGGATCACCAAATCGGGGGGTTGCTGCACCGCAAAACGCAACGCTTGTTTGCCCGATTCCGCTTCCGTCAGCCGGTAGTTCTCGTCCGTGAGCGACGCGCGCAAGAATCGCCGGATCGCGAGTTCGTCTTCGACGAGCAGCAAGTGCGGTGAGTTCTCATGCATAATTTGCAGCCGTTGTAGCCGAACTCGCCAGAGTTCGGACCGAAGTCTGGCGACTTCGGCTACGACAGTTATTGATGCGCCGATCCTAAGGGGGCATGGACGGCGGCGGTTCATCGAGCGGCAATGTGATGACGAATTCCGCTCCGCCTGTCGGCCGGTTCTGTGCTCGAATGCTACCGCCATGAGCTTGCACGATCCCTTGGCAAATCGCCAGACCCAAGCCGACGCCGCGGCGACTGTCCGGTGCGGAGGAATGTCCGCGAAAGAATTTCTCGAACACTTTTGATTCCTGGCCGACCGGCAATCCAGGGCCGTTATCGGCGACGCAGATTTCCACTTGGTGGGGAGACGCGTTTGCCGAAATCTCGATACGACTGTCGGCGGGCGTGTAGCGAGCGGCATTCTCCAATAGATTGATCAACACCTGCTCGAACAACACTCCGTCGAGTTTCACGAGCGGGAAGTCGGACGCAATTTGCGTTTGAACGCTGCGGTCGCCGAGCATTCCGCGCACGCGACTCAGCGCCGATCCGACGATCTCTTCGAGAACTTGCCATTGCCGATTGAGCGCGAGTGCTCCGGACTCTAGCCGAGTCATCTCCAGTAGGTTGTCCACCAGCCGGCTCAAGCGTTGAGATTCTTCGGCGACCGATTGCAGCAGTTCGCGCCGTGACGAATCCGACAGGCCGTCACCGCAATCCAACAGGCTGGCCGCCGATCCGTAAATCGCCGCCAGCGGAGTTCGCAGATCATGCGAGACGGAACTCAGCAGCGAGTTCCGCAGTTGCTCGGTCTGAACTTGCACCTGTGCCGCCTGAGCCTCCAACACCGACTGATCCCGCTCGATCGCGAGTGCGATCAGGCGGGCGCAGGTTTCCAGCAATCGCCGCTGCTCCACGTCGAGCAAACGCTGTTCGTCGAGCGGCTTCACACCCAAGGCTCCGACGGTTCGCTGCGAACCGATCAACGGCAGAAACACAGCAGTCGCATTCGGAAATTGTTTCGCGCCCGCTCCGGCGATTTGCCCGTGTTCGATCACCCACTGCATCGCGTTCTGGTTCGTGAGGTCGAGCGCGATGCTGGTCTCTTCGCCGAAGCGGATCGAATCACTGTAGCCACGTTCGCCAGAACGTGGGTTTCGCTGCGATTCGCCCACGCTCTGGCGAGCGTGGCTACCTAGAGTGCTGCTCGGCTCGCGCACGCAGATCACGACTTCACCGGGGAACAACTCCAGCAACTGCCGACCGGCCGCGCGAATCAAGAACTCGCTGCCATACATTTCGCTCAACTGCTGCGTGAGCCGATACAGCGCGGCGGCGCGACGCTCTTGCTGCTGCGTTGCTTCCAACTGTTCGTGAATACGAGCAGTCAGCGCGCTGACAAGCAGGCCGATGCCCAACATGACTCCAAACGTGAACAGGTATTGGGCGTCGTGGACTGTCAGACTGAATTTTGGAGGCACGAAGAAGAAATCGAACACGAGCACATTCGCGATCGCGGAGACGATCGCCGGCCCTCGGCCGTACCGTGTCGCGACCAGCACGACGCCGAGCAGGAAGATCATGACGATGTTGGCTTCGGATAATCCCAGCGAATGACTGAGCCATCCCAGCAGCCCGCACACAGCGATGATGCCCGCCGTCGCCAGATACGGCTTCCACAGCCCACCCGGTCGCCGCCATGTCGGCGGTTCTCGGTTTTCGTCCGCTGCCCCTTCGCCGCGAATGACATAGACGTCCATCGCGCCGCTGCGTTCGAGCAATTCATCGACGACCGTGCTGAACAGCACTTGCCGCCACCACGGCTGAGCCGTCTTGCCGACGACAATTTTCGTGACGCTGCGTGTGCGCGCGAAAGCCAGAACTGTGTCGGCGACATTCAAACCAATGAGCGTGTGAGTTTCCGCGCCGAGCCGCTCGGCCAGTTGCAGGTGCTGCGCGACGCGCTGCTGCCGTTGATCGGACGCCTGAGCCGCAGTGCCGGAGGACACAGCCACCGCCAGCCACGGGCAACCAAACGCGGTCGCCATGCGTTTGGCGCTGTGCAGTAACTTCGCCGTCGTGGGACTCGTACCCACACACACCAGCAACCGTTCGGCGACGGTGCCGCTGCTCGCCGTTTGCTGCCGCTCGGCTTCGACGGGTGATCGCTGAGGATTGGAGAGTTCGTCAGTCATTGCGTCGCAGTATATCTTCGCCGGCTTCCAGCGCGGCTCCCGTGAGCATTCCCACCGTGAGTCCGACGATCGCGCACAGAACAAATCGACCCAACCAGAGACTCGCCAGCATTCCCGCCAAAGTTCCCGGCAGCGCGAAGAAGCTGGCGACCACCAGAACGCGAACCTTGAACGGCGGATTGCGGAATTTGAAGCGCGGTTTCATCGGACCTTCCTCCGCTGCCGAACTGTTGCTCCGGCGAGCATGGGCTATTCGGTGATCTCTGGCGGAAGCACTGGTTGCGCGGCCAAGAAGACCAGGCAGTGAGCGTGTTGCAAAACGTAGTCGGTCCATAGCGACCTCGAAGAACTGCACGAGTGCGATTGCTCGGCCGGCAACGCCACGATGATCAGGTCGTAGTGCCCGTCTTGAGCGACCTGGACGATCTCCGGACCGAGTTGCTCGGCGAGAGAATGAACTTGAAGTTCGCGGCCCAGATGGCTGGCCAATTCCCGATCGTGCTTGAGTTGTTCGCTGCCTTGGCCGTTCGACGCTTCCAATTCAGCGGGCGTCACCGACACCAAATCCAAAACGACGTCGGGATCGAGCATCGTCAGCACGGACTTGAACAGGTCGCTGCTGACGGCCGTGCCGTCGTGAGCCAACAGCACGCGATCGACACCGATGCCCGCGGCACGCAATTCGGCCACCGATCGAGCTTGTCGCTCGCTGATCTTGGGAATGCGATTGCCCCCTTCCAGATCGAAGGACACGTCGCGGTCGTGGCTCAGAATGCGGACCGTCAGTCCCGGCGGCTGACCGCCGTGCAGACTGATCCAGTAGAACGAGATTTGATCCAGTTGCTCTTCCGCGGTGAATTTGTTCGACGCCCCGATGATCACCTCCTGCGCGCGAATGTCCTGGGCCGTTTTCAGGACCGCGTGCAACGGACTGTTGGTCGGCACGATCAGCGGCACCACATGCTTTCCCGCCCGTTCGGCACGCTCGACCACGGCGGTCATCAGTTGCTGATCGTAGTGATCGAGATGGACTTCGGTGGCGATGTTCTCGCCCCCCTGCGGCGTCACCTTGGCTGTCATGACCACCACGTCGGTGGTCAGCGGGTCGGTCTCCAGCAGCGCCTTCTCGAGCATGAACAAGTTCTGCGGCGAGCGAATCGCCACCAATTTGTGATATGTCTTAGACAAACCCAAGCTCCGGCTGCTGATCTCGTCAGCCGCCTGCTGGTTGAATTGGTCGGTGTGTTTGTGTTTCGCGCCGCGCCGCCGCTTCTCGTGCAAATGCTCCGTCACCATGAAGACGGTCAGAAACGCTGAGGTGAAGATGAGTCCGCTGACCGTCGCCACCTGCTTGGTCAACACATTGGCCACTGCCGAAAAGAACATGAGCAGAAAAATCAGGATCAGGCCTAACGGCACCTCCCATTGGCCCAGACGCACGTTCAACGGCACTTTGAACTCGCGCGGACTGCGATCCTTGAAACGCAGCACCACCATCGACAGCGTCTTGAACACGAAGCTCCACACCACACCGAAGGCATAGGCTTCACCCAGCAGCAGCACGTTGCCGCGGCTGGCGATGATCGTGAACAACTGCAGGCCGGCGATGAGATACAGGTTGCGATACGTGGTGCCATAGCGGCGGTGCGGTTTGAGGAACCAGTCGGGCAACACGCCGTCCTCGGCCACACGGTTCAAGACGCCGTTGGAACCGATGATCGCCGTGTTGACCGCTCCCGAAAGGATCAGGAACCCCACCACGACGACGAACGCATTGAGCGACAGCCTGGCCCACAGCGGACCGATCATCTGCATCGACAGCCCGCCGATGAAGTTGTCGGCATAGTCTTTCATGCGGATGTCGTCGGGGATCAACAGCACCGCCAGGATGCTCATGCTGCCCGTCAGCATCAGGCTGAAGCAGAACACAACGAGCGCCGACTTCTTGAAGTTCCGCAGCTTGGGCGCTTCCACCTCGCGGTAGATTTGGGCCAGCGTTTCCAGGCCGCTCATCGCCAGGATCGAGTGACCGAAAGCGACGATCAGTCCGAGCAGGCCCACGAGGCTCAGCCAGCTCCCCGGATTCCGCAGCGGCTCGGCCAGTGAGGGAAACCAACCAAGAAAGCCCAGCGGATCTTCCTGCTCACCGGTCAGCACGTTGATCTTCGGCACCGCTTGTCCGGTCTCGTCGAGTTCGACCTTTTTGCTCAAGTCCGGTTGCCAGGACGGAACATCGTTGACCGGACCTTGCACGGCCAGAGTGATGCCGCACCAAGTCAGCATGATCGCGCCCATGACCGCGGTGGCGAGCATGATCTTCAGTGCTTTGTCGCTCGACTCGTGGATGCCGATCTGGTTCTGGCGAAAGAAGTACAACGTGATGGCACACGCGATGAGCACCGACCCCCAGCTCTTGATCGCCAACCGCGTGCCTTCGTCGATCGGCACACCGCCGAAGCGCGCCGCGGCCTCCAGCCCCAGCCCCACGACGTACTGCCCGGCCGTCACTCCGCTGATCGGTCCCGTCAGGATGTAATCGAACAGCAGGGCTGAGACCGACAGCTTGGCGAGGAATCCGCCCATCGCCTCTTTGACGACGCGATACACGCCGCCGCGCACGAACAAGGCCGAACTCTCCATGTACACGGAGCACATGGCGTAACTGAAAAACAACACCGCCACGATGAACCACGGTGCCGCTTTGCCGATCGCCGTCTCGACGATGGCTCCGATGTAGTACGCCGTGCTCGACATATCGCACAGCACGACCGCCGCCGTGCGCCAATACGAGATGAACGAGAACATCACGCTGCTGACGACAATCACCTGCGCCGCACGAGCCACACGCCGCTCGGTGGGAACTTGTCCGGGAACTTCAGGCGAAGACATGACGAGAATTCCTTGATGCACGAACCGACGAAACAGCCTCTCGAAGAGGTTCGTCAAATCGTAGCGCGGCCCGCGCTAAAGCGACGTCAAGATTGACGGCGGACGCATCAAGAAAACATCAAGATCGACTTCTCGCGGGATGAACGACCAAGCCGAGTCCGTTTTATACGGATCGCACAAATTAGCCGCGCGGCG
>JAYVQJ010000713.1:0-23346 GCA_043777235.1 Planctomycetia bacterium | reverse complement strand
ATCGGCCTCGTGCTCCGCTTTGATGGCCACGATCAACGCCTCGACAATCCGCTTGTCCTTATTCCAAACCGAAGCACCTCGCCCGATTGCCTGCCCTGCCATCTGCCGCACGCGGCGATGTGAGTCCTTCAGCGCAACCAGTAACTCGTTGATGAATTCCGTAGGGTCCGAGAGTGATTCAATCTGATGCGTCCGCTGAAAGATCGAATCAGCCCATTTCTCACTCGCCGCGCGTTCTTCTTTGGTCAGCGACTTCGGGCGCGAATCTTCCCCTGCCCCACCGACGGTATTGCCTTCCCCGCGCACGCGTTGAATCCCGCTACACTTCGCGTCCTTGTCGAACATCACGATCAACGTGTGACCGTCACCGAGCGCGATGTGATGCGTGACCTTCTCGCCATCGACGGTCTTGCGAGTCTTCAACTCCTGCTGCTTGACGATCTCCAAGAACTGCGGCTCGGTCATGTCGAGCGACAAGCCATGCAGCTTCGGATACGGCTTCAAGAATTCGAGGCCAGCGCGCGGCTGTTTCGGTGCGGCTGGCACATCGAGCTCGGTGCGGAGTGCTTCGAGGATCGGCTTCGGAACCTTGTCGAAGTCCGGTTCAGCGAGTTGCGTTTCTTTGACCTGTGCGGGGTTCGTGACGTCGTAGCTGCGGACGGTTCCCTGTTGCAGCACCCACAGCACGGTTTCACCGCGTATCCAGGCGGCGGCCCAAGTGTCGTAGCCGTCGGGGAGCGGGACTTTGTGCGGCTCGCGCGGCGCGGGCTTGGTCGCGTCGGTTGGGGAGAATGCAATGTGTGCGTCGTTCACGATCCGCTCACCGACGGGGCGGCGAACAATGACGAAGGTGGCGTTTCCGCCGAGCGTGTATTGGCCCGGATTCTTTGCGGTGCGTGGTTTCTTCGCGGCTTCCGGATCGACGGGGAGGACGAGGAATTTTCTCGTCCCGGATTTCAGTGAGCCGCTGAACGGCGCGAAGCCGGCTCGGTTCGCGAGTCGCTTGGCCAACGCATCGAGTGCCTCGGGCGCGGCGTCGGTGGTGAACGCGGTGATTTCTTCCGCCGTCGGAGCGTTGCCAAACAGGTCGCGCGTCGCGCGATCAAGGAGGCGTCTGCGCTCGGCGGCGTCGGCCGGCAGCGGCTTGTCGAGACTCAGTCGATCGGTGATGAAGTCCAGCCACCATTTCATCGGCTTGGCTTGCGGCTGATTCGGCGGCGCATCGTCAGGTTCCTGTCCGTTCGCGGACACGGGTGCGGGCGTGAACGTCACTTCGTCCCCGGCCTTCGCCTCGATCCACGATCCGACACGAGTCCCGCGCCAATCCTTATCGTCTTTGTTGGCACCGACACCGATGCCAGCGGCGGTGACTTCCAGGAATTCGCCCGGTGCGAGTCGGCACGCGACTGTCAGAGGCTCCGTGGTCCAATAGGTCGAGACGATTTTGATCTCACCGCCGTTCGCATCGTGAGCCTTGTGGCCGCCTTGATTAAACGTCAGTGCGCAGAACACGACCGCGTCCTTCCCCGCGTTGTGGAACAGAATGCGCGACTTCAGCGGCGTGCCGAGCCGGTACTTCAGCGCACGCGGCTCCAGCAGCCACGCCACGCGCAGCCCACTCGGCTGAGCCTCACCCCACGGTGCGTTCTTCAGTTCGTCCGGCAACGGCTGGCCGGTCTGAATGGCCCCACCCAGCGTGAACCGTGGCGCGCTCTCCACCCATTCCGGTAACGAGGCGTAAATGGCCGTCACCTCATCGAGCAGCGCAACGGCATCCGCTGGCGTCCAGTCGTGCGACACGTCGATCCGCTTGAGCAATTCGGCGAACTTCGGTGCGCCCTCGTGCGTGGGATTATTCTTGACGAAATTCGTCATCACCCGAACCAGCGGCCCAAGCGCCCCGCCAGGAATGTTTCCATTCGCCCGAGCACCCTCCTGCCATTTCTTGAACAGCGACTGAGCCTCTTTGCCCTTCGGCTTCTCCGATTCTTTGGGCTGAATGACCTGCGCTGGGCGCGGGTCTCCTGACCCCGCCGCTGGTTTGGCCTTTAGAGGTTCCTGCACCTGCTTCCCCGCGTCAGGCACGTCGAGCGCGGTGCGGATCGCTTCCATAATCGGTTTCGGAACTTTGTCGAACTCGGATTCTGAGAGTTGCGTCTCCTTCACCTGCGCGGGATTGGTGAAGTCGTAGCTGCGTACGCTGCCCTTTTGCTGCACCCACAACACGGTCGTGTCGCGTTCCCAAGCGGCGGCCCAGGTGTTGTAGCCGTCGGGGAGTTTCAGTTCGATCGGCTTCGGCGGCTCGGCCTTTTGATCGGCAGAGAAAAATCGGATGCTCGCTTCGTTGACGATCTGCTCGCCAACGGGGCGGCGCGTGACGGTGAGCCGGATGTTGTTGGCGAGCGTGTACCAACCGGGATTGCTCACGACGCGCGGGCGTTTCGCAACTTCGGGGTCGGCGGGGAGGACCAGGAATTTCGTCGTTCCAGACGTGAGCGACCCGGTGAATGATTTGATGCCCGCTCGTTGCGCGAGTCGTTTGGCGGCGGAGTCGATCGCGGTCGGTTCGCGGTCAGCGGCGAAGGCGGCGTTTTCCGCCGCGAGGAGTGATGTGCCCAAAACCTCGATCGCGACTTGATGCAGCAAGCGGTCGCGCGCTTCGGCATCAGCGGGAAAGGGAAGATGTCGCGACAGTCGCACGGTGATGAGGTCGATCCACCAGCGCGGCGGGCCATCGCGCGGCGGCTCGTCCTTGCCGTCGGCCAGCGGCACTGAGCCGGGCGTGAACGTCACGACGTCGCCCGGCTTCGTAGGAATCCAGGAGCCGACGCGGATGTTCTGCCAGTCTTCGACGTCCTTGTTTCTCGCACCGACGCCGATCCCCGGCGCGTTCACTTCGATGAATTCGCCCGGCGCGAGCCGGTACGCCAGCAACTGGCTGAGGGTCAGCCAGTGCGTTGATTCCACTGGGATTTCCGCGTCGTCCGCGTCGCGCGCTTTGTGGCCGGCTTGATGAAACGTCGGCGCGCGGAACACGACCGGTTCCTTGCCCGCGTTGTGGATCAGGACGTGCGACTTCAACGGCGTGCCGAGCGGGTGCTTGAGTACACGCGGTTCCAGTCGCCAAGCCAGCCGCAGTCCGTTCGGCAGCGCCTCGCCCCACGGCCCCCTCGCCATGTCCGGCGGCAGCGGCAAGCCCGTGTGGATTGTGCGTTCGTAGTCGCGACTCATCGCCATGCTGATGGGCGAGTCCTGCACGGCCGCGAGTTCATCGAGCAGCGCGACCGCTTCCGTTCGGCTCCAGTCGCGCGTCGCATCGAATCGCGGCAGCATTTTCAGAAGCTCCGGCGTCGTCTTCCACGTCGGGTTGTATTCCATGAACTGCTTCACGCTCTCGGCGAGCAGTCCGATGACTCCACCGGGGATTTTGCCATCCACGCGCGAAGCGGCGTTCCATGATTTGAAGAGCGCCTGCGCGTCTTTGTGCTTCGGCAGTTTCACATCCAATGAGCCGCGCGATTCACCGGTGACCAGCTTGCCCGTCCACGCGCCGGCCGGAGCCTTCGCGATGGTCATCTCCGCCGTGAAGTTGTACTGCGGATACACGCGGACGACCTGCTCTTCGGCAGCACTCATCGTGCGCCCGTCGCTCAGCTTTTCGGTGGGCCGGTACAGCCGAAGAAAAGCCACCTCGCGCGGCTGAAGCCGCCAGTCGCCGGGCATCAGCGAATCGTCTGCTGTAGCCGAGATCGGGCTGCCGTTGTTCCGCAGGGTCATGCGGCGCGGATTCGGAGCCGCGTCGCTCGCGGTCAGTCGAATCGCGGCGTCCGACACATTTTGCACGACCAGGTAGAACTCCGGCGCGTCGCCGATCGACGCCTCGCCGAGCGTCGGCGGCCACGCCAACGCCATCCGCAACCCGTTCACCGCCTCGCCCCATTGCAGCTTCTCCTCGATTTCCGTCTTGAGCTTCGCGCCCCCTTTCGGCTTCGGCGATTCCTCAGACGGAGACCCGCGCTCAGCGCGAGTTTCCACATCGGGCTTGAGGCTCGGCGGCGGATTCGACGCGCCGGACTGAAGCGTCGCGATCACGGCCACCACGGGAATGCAGATCGCGAGCAATAAAGCTCGCGGGCTGACTCGCAGCGACGGTGTCGCCGATTCGCCCAACAGCCGTGCGATCCGCTGGCGGAGATTCGACGGCTTGTCGCCTGTCGCCAGCAAACTCACAGCCGCGACCGAGCGACGAAGCTTCGACGCGCGGCTGAGCTCCGCGACTCGCAACAGCGACTTCGCGTAGTCGAGCGGCATCGCTCCGCAGGCGACCACGAGATCGTCGCAGCAATGCTCGCGCTCTTCGCGGATTCGATGCGACACCCACCAGACCGCCGGATGAAAGAAGAGCAACGACTCGATCACTCGTTGCAGCAGATTGACGAGATGATCGCACCGCCGCAGATGAGCCAACTCGTGAGCCAGCACCGATTCAATCTGCTCCGGCGACAAACCGTTGGCGAGCGACAGCGGCAACAGGATCATCGGCTTGAGGATTCCAACGACGGTCGGCACGGTGACTCGTTCGCAGTACGCGAGCACCGGTCGGAGCTTCATCCCCAGCGCGTCCGCCTGACGTTGGAGCGCGTTCAGCAGCGAATCCTCCGTCACCGGTTTCGTCCGCCGCCGCAACCGACGTCCGCCCCACAAGCCGATCGCCAACCGCAGCAACATCAAGCCCACGCCGCACAGATACGCCGTCGTCAACTGCGGAGCAAACCGCTGCCACCAACTGCGCTCATCCACCGGATCGGATTGCGGCACCGACATGGCCACCGGCTCGCGCGAGTTCAATTCGATCGGCTCCGCCTGCGGCAGTTCGCCGGGGGAGAGAGCCACATCAATCTCGTGACTTTCCGCAGCGACCTGCGGGATCGATTCGACCTCTGCTCGAACAACCGGCTGGACATCAAGCGTCGGCAAAGAACTCACCGGCCTCAGCAACCAGCCAAGCGTCACCACCGGAGACGCCGCCATCAGCAGCAACGCGGCGAGCGATAGCCAGTACCGCAACGAAACCGTTTTGATAGCTCCCAAAGCAATCGCCAGCACGACGGCGATCAACATTCCTTGCCACAAAAAATGCCCCAGCGCGAGCACGAATGACGAGCACCAATCTTGTTGCAGCCAAGCAAGCATGTTGATTCCCCTGGAATGGGCTGGGATGTCAGTTTGTCATCGGGCCGTTTATGTAGCCATCATCGCTCCGCGTGATGAGCCGAATGTTCATCGGACGTCTGTTGGCGTTCGGCTCGTCACGCGGAGCGATGACGGCTACGTTCATTTCCGTTCGCGAGTCTTGCGGTTGATGAGCGAGCGGATCTGCTTCAACTCCTCGTCGTCGATCTCGGATGTTTCGAGCAGATGCTGCATGACGGCCGTCGTCGATCCGCCGAAGACACGATCGATGACGTCTTGCAGGATGTTGCGGCTGGCTTTGCTTTCGCGATAGACCGCTTCGTAGACGTAGCTGCGGCCATCCTTCTTCCGCTTGAGATAGCCTTTGTCGGCCATGATCGACATCACGGTCATAACCGTCGTGTAGGCCAAATCGCGCACGCTGGCGAGCGCGTCGCGCACATGACGCACAGTGGCCGGCTCGATCTGCCACACGACCTTGAGAATTTCCAATTCCAATTCCGTCGGATGTTTGGACGCCGAGCGAGCCATGATGCTTCTCTCCACCAATCGAATTACTATTCGATTAGTAGATTATCGGCTCCGGCCAATCCTGCAATACTAATTCGGTAGTATTTCGGCTGGGACGGCAGCCCGATCGGTCGCAGTTGAAAGACGGGCAGCGTGCCGAAGGCACAACACTTGTGGCTGTCAACGTCAGGCACACTCGCGCGTTCAATTCGACGTGCGGTGCATCTTGACGGTCAGCTTTTCGTAGCGGCGAGGATCGTTGGATTCTCGCAGTTGTGGCGTAAGATCGACCGGCTCGTAGCCTTCAGCGATGAGCCGAAGTCTGCGAAACGGCTGAAGATTGCTGGCACCAAACTTTCCGGTCAGGCTGAGCATGGGCCGAGATGGCTCCCATTGCGTTTCGCCGGTGACAGGATCAGGCCGGCCGAATTGAGACGACAGAGTTTCGATGGGCGCACCGGTGTCGGCGTCGAAAGCGAAACCCTCGCAACAACGAGTTCCGTGCGCGACTGACAGCGAGAAATCGCGGACCTTCGTTTTGGCGAGTGCCGTTCGCAGGGCTTTGAGGTCCTCCTGGTGTTGGTCCGGAAAGCTGATGGAGAGTTCGCGCAGCCCGGTCATCTTTTCGAGCGTCTTCAGACTGGCGACCGTCAGCTCTTCACCGAGCAGTCCAAGCGATTCCAGTCGCTTGCAGGACGCGAGTGCTTCAACGGCGGCATCCGTGAATGGGCTGGACTCGGCCGAGAGTCGCTTCAACCGATCGGCCGCCGCCAGTTGCTTCAAACCGGCGTCACCGAATCGGGTCCATTGCAGCGTCAGCGATTCCAATTGCGGCATGGCGATGAGCGATTCGGCCGCAGCGTCTGTGATCTGCGCGTCGATCAATGCCAGTTGCCGGATCGAACGCGATTTAGCCAGCGACTTCAGACCGGCATCGGTGACGAAGCCTCCCACAGAGAGTTGCACCAGCGACTCCAGTTGCGCGACGTGCTCTAGGCCGGGATCGCGAATCGCCGTGGAGAGCAGACTCAATCGCTCCAGCTTGGGAAACTTCGCGAGCTGCTTCAGGTCGTCGTCCGCGACTCGCGTCCCTCTCAGATTCAGGCACTTCAAAGTTGGACCAACCGACTCAGCCAGCTTCGCCAAGTCGATGCGGCTGGCGAGCATCGCTCCCTTTTGAATCTTTGAGCGGCTGCTGACGCGCAGCGTTTGCCCTGCCACTTCAAACGCCAACGCCGGATTGAGCACTTGAATCAGCACGAACTCCAACGGCCCATGCACTTCGTCGAAGAAGTCGTCGATCAACGGCATCGCCCCCAACAACCGTGACTCTTCGAGTTCCTTTTCGTCGAACTCCAACTTCAACCCCGCCTGCCGACAAACGTCCGCCAACACTTGCTCCAACGTCCGGTCTTTCACGCTGAGCGACACCATCTTCGTCAACGCCAAGCCGTCGGGAGACCCGCCTCCAACGCGACGGTTATCGTCGCGAATCGCGATCAAGTGGGATTGCGTGGCCACGAACAGCGTGTCGTTGACCAAGGCCGGAGTTGGGTAGATTGCATGGCCAAGGTTCAACGGTTCCGGGCGGATCGGTTCGCATTGGCGTGAGACTTTGAAGATCGCGAGATCGCCGTCTTCGTCGCCGATGAGGACGTGGCCATCGGCGATCACACAGGAACTCCAGATGGCGGCGAGCAGATCGTGAGTCCACAAGCCCTGGCCGGTCACGGCATCGACGCAGTGCAGCAGGCCGCTGAAGTCGGCGATGAACAGCAGGCCGTCATGAATCACCGGCGTGCCGAGCGAACGGTGAAACGATTTCTCGAACGCGCGTTTGCCGCCCACGTTGGGATCGGTGCCGACGTAGTGCCACACCGCGCCCGAGTTTGGATTGGGTCGTGTGAAGTCGCCGGCTTTCAGATCGCAGGCCCGCAGCGGCTTGTGGGGGATCGGCTCCTCGCCGTTGCGGTGCGATTTGTTGAAAACCAGCTCGGTGCTGAGGTCGCCGCGTTTGGTTGCATCGATGCACCATAAGTCCGCGGTCCCTTCGCCCATTTCAGGATTGCGACCCGTGGCGATGAAGACTCGGTCCCCGACCACGACCGGCGACGCGACCAACGTGTTTCGAGTCGTACTGCTTTGGGGCGTGTAGATCGATGTCTTTGGATTGCAGTCAAATTGCCACAGCCGCGTCGTCTGGCCCCGCTTGAGGTCCGCGAAGTCGAAGCCGTACAGCCAGCCTTCCCGACCCGCGAAGATCGCCTGAGTCACTCCGCCAATCGTCGCGACGGCGGGAGACGTTCCCGAACAACCGCAAGAACTCCCGCCGACAATGATCGACTCGCCCGCCGAGTTGTCCTGCCAGACGACTTTCCCGGTCGCGGCATCCAACGCCAGAAAGTTCGGAGCGTTCGGCGCGGCAACTTTGACGTGACTCTCTTCCGGCCCGTTCGACGTGTTCAGCAGCACGACTCCATCGACGACCGCGATACTCGACACCGCCTGATGCAGCGGCCGCACGCCGAGCAACTTGAAGATGTCGAACTTCCACACGACATCGGCATCGACCTCCGTTCGTTCCGCTTCATCGACAACCGGCCCATCGTTCTCGCCGTCACGAAAGCCGTTCGTGTCGAGACACACCACCTCGCAACGATTCGTCACGACGAACACTCGGTCTCCCACAACGCACGCGGTCGAACACAAACCAATGTTCGGCCAATCGTGTTGACGCCCCGCCGGCAACTTCTCGCTGGAATACTGCCATAGCCGCTGCCCCGTCACTTGATCGAAACAAATCAGGCACGAAAAGTCCTGCTCCTTCGGCCGACGCGGATCAAGCCCCGCTCCGTTGTTAGTCCCGATGAACACCTTCCCGCCCGACACCACCGGCGACGAATGCGTCGCCGTCCCCAGCAACGTCTTCCAGACAATGTTCCGCCCCGACTCCACATCCCAATCAGTCGGCAACCGCCCGCTCGCGACATGATTCCGCTGCGCCGATCCACCCCACATCGGCCACTCGCCAGAAGGCACTCGGCCACTGATCGGCTTACTTGAAGCTGAATTCGGAACCGACTCCACGGAAACCTTCACGTCGGTCATCTCACCCGGATTCAGCGCGACGTTGTCGAAGGCGATCCAGTGTTGATAGGGGCGGACGCGATACTCGAAGCCGGACACTTTCGACAGAGGAACCCTGAATGTTTGGCTTTGAGGCTGCTTTCCCCAATGCGGTGTCCCATCGAGATTCCGCACGCCGTGTAATCCAATGCTTGATTCCACATCTCGATGACGTCGGCCTTCATTGTCGATCAGTTCAAGAACCACCTCCATCGGCTTTGCGACCGTCGGAGCGTGCCAACGAATCGTGGTGTACTGGCGGCGTTTTTCGTTCTCGGCGATTTGTTCCGGAGTCAGCACCGGCTTGCCATCGACAATCTGCGGCTGCACTGGTCGGTACTCGGCAACTCCAAGGACTTCGATGTCTTCCGCGACGCCATCGTCGAACGAGACCTGCTCATTGGTCGAACCTTTTTCAAGAACGATGTCGCCTTCGACACCGCTATCAGACTTCACTCCTCGACCCTTGATGATTCGCCGGCCTTTGGCATCCAAGCGACGAACCGGCGACTGCGGTTGAGTCGCGACGCCGACCTCAAATCGTCCTGCCTTCTGGCCAGGCCGGAACGGGTATTCGCCCTCCGACCAGCCGAACCCGCTCGCTTCGTGACTTTCGGCCCACAAACGGCAAACGATGCCAGGTGTAGTGACATCGCGGAAACTCAACCCAGCACCATGCACTCGAATCAACGCGCGGCGAAGATCCGGGAGCGACTGACTCCCCTGCCATTCCTTTTCCTGCTGCGGCACGTCATTGAGCGGTGTTCCATTCGGTTTCCACCACGTCTTCGGCTCTTCCTCCATCGGAGCCAAACCGACGAACTCGATCCGCGCGCCGCTCGGCAATGTCGCGATGAACGGCTCGCGGCGAAGTTCGGGAGTTTTTCCGACCGACGTTTTGACCTCGGTGTTAAATCCCGGCTGAAACGAGACGTTCTCGAACGTGAACCAATGCCGGTACGCTCGCAGCCGAACGCGATAGTGCGAGACTCGCGCGAGCGGGATCGGATACGGCGTACTGCGCTCGCCATTTACAACCCCGTTGGTTCCTGGCTGCACCGGCTTGCCATCGAGGTCGATCAGTTCTGCTTCCCCACGAGCACGAGTGGCTGAGTAATTGACTGGCTGATCCGGAGAGACCAGCCGTGTCTGGCCCTCGACCTCGCGAATCTGAATCGTTGGCAATCGCTCATAGGACGACTGCAACTCTCCGGGGATCGCGCCGTCTGTTTCCACAGTCCCATTCGGGCGTGTGGTTTGCCAAGGCCCATAATCACCTCCACCGGTCGCGACTCGAACAATTCCCGATTTGAGTCCCGGCATAGGACCGCCACTGAGCACTTCTTCGCGGACGAATTGGGAGTGATTCGTGCCAACATTGGCTGCTGCAGTGTATTCACGCATGCCGTCAATAATGATCACAGGATTGTTGACTTCGTCTGCGTTCCCGCCGCGAATTCTTACTGCAATCGCTGGCCAGTCGTCGAAATACTTCGCGTGTTCCTCCGGCGGTATCCCCAGCGATAACCCAGACACTGGCGGTTTCGTCATCGCGGCCCCGTCCGGTTGCCACCAACCTCGACGTTCGATCTTGGATTCTCGTGACGCGTCGGCCAGAGTCCAATGCGTGCTGACGCCGAGCAGCTCGACCTCAACGCCGTCAGGTGCCGCAACCGAGAACGGATTCTTTGGAGGCGTCTCTTTCGACTTGTCCCAAGAGAACACGAATGATGCACAAGAAACGGACAGGATTAGAGTCAACGTCACCAATCCGCCCAGCCAGCCGCTGCTCAGCCGAGCAGACCACGATTGAGACCGCGCTGCGGAATCACTGTTGATTCCCACGATGCGGCGAATGCGCGACAGCAACGAGCCGTCGTTGGCTCCAAGTGCGAGCAGCGTGCTGCGACCGCGCAATTCCTCAATCGCCAAGAGCGCCCGGCCGTACTCGACGCGATTACCGCACGCCGCAACGACGAGATCGTCGCAGCAGTGTTCCCGTTCGACGCGAATCTGACGCGACAGCCACCACACGGCTGGGTGATAGAAGAAGAGCGTCTCGACCAGCGTTTGCAGCAGGTTCACCACGAAGTCATGCCGCCGCACATGAGCCAACTCGTGAGCCAAAATCGCTTCCAACTGCTCGACCGAAAGACTCGTCGCCAAGCTGACCGGCAACAGAATCACCGGCTTGAAGTACCCGACGACAACCGGCACTTGAGCAAACGTCGATTGCAGCACGCTCACCGCGCGTTGCAGGCCAAGCTGCTTCGCCACGCGGTCCATCGCCGCGAGTACATCATCCGACACTGCCGAAACGCCAATGCGCTTCAATCGCCACAACGTATGCCAACCCAGCAACGGCCGCAGCGAGCACAGCACTACACCAAGACTCCATCCGGCAACAATCCACGCCAGCCACGGACGCAGGATGGATGTCGCTTGTTCGGACCAAGTCATCACAGGCTTGGTCGGAGCGAGCGGCGAAATGGACGGCTGCGATGCGAGGACGTCCTTCGTCGGGATGATGTCGAGGGGCGGAACTTCGAACTGGGCGTCGCTCACCACGACCGGACGATCGGCGAGCCGGATGGCGTCAGCCTCCGGACGGATTACTTCGTTCGCTTCTTGTCCGAGGACTGACGCCGCTCGGCTCGCCAAGACATTGGGTACATCGTTGGGCTGAAGTTGCCACGTCACCAGCGGAGCAGACACCGACACCGCCATCGCGACAACGAGCACGACATATCGCAACGAAGCCGATTGTCGCCGCATGACTCGGACCGTCACGCCCGCCAGCAACGCCACGAGCGTGAACTGCCACAGCGAATGCACCAACACCCAACCGAGACGTTCCACGAATATATTCATGTTGGCTTCTCCCTGGAGTGCTCCGGCTTGACGGAGCCCTCCATCATTTGGAATCCCGATTCTCAATCTCGCAACGACACCGACATCAGAGTCAGATCAAGGACGGCCGAGTTCCCGACAATCACCGTCGAAACTTCGATCGAATGGAGGGCTGCGTCGAGCCGCAGCACTCCAAGCTCACCGTTGGCCGTCCATCTCATCGAGCAATCGCCGAGCTTCTTCAATCTCCGCCTTCGACGCCTTGCCGCTGGCGAGAGCTTGCAGCACGAGGCTCATGGCCGACCCGTCGTAGACTTTCTCAATCAACTCGTTGAGAAACTTCTTCGCGGCCCGGTCGCGCGTCATTGCCGCACGATAGACCAACGGCGTCGCCTTCTCGTCCCGCTTGACCAGCCCTTTGGTCAGCATCACCGAGAGCATCTTCACGCTGGTCGAATAATTCGTCCCCTTGGCCTCATTGAGCCGCGCATGAATATCGCGCACGGGACTCGGCCCCAGCTCCCACAAGATTCGCAGAATTTCCAGCTCAACCGCCGTCGGTTGAGAAGACCCCAATTCACGCATGACTTCGTCTCCCTTTCAGAATTCGCTCCACGCTCCAGCCAGAGGATTTGCTTCTGGAACAGGCCACGCAACCACTCGCGGACGTGTCACGTCGGCGACTTCAGCGAAACCTTTCGCTGCGGAATGTAGCGAATCCTTTCGCTACCGCAAGCCACATGTCAGCGAAAGAGTTCGCTAGCGATGGGCACTTGACCCGCGGAGCTGCGTCTCTGCCCACGGGCCGAGCTTCTCGCGAAAGATTTTGACGTTGTGCCGGATATCGACCGGCAGCGAACGGTGAAACAAAACCGTCTCGATCGAGACCGTCAAAGGATTCGCTCGTCCGAGCACGAGCAACTCCTCGCGAAACCGTCGCTGCTCGTCCAAGGTTGTGGGAAAATGTTCCGCTTCTGGCTCAACGACGATGACCGGACGCTGCTTCGGTTTTAAGCCAACTCCCACCAACGCCGATCGAAACACTCGCGGGTGATTGTTGAAGATCGCCTCGCAGGGAATTGTGAACATGCGGCCGAGTTCGGTCTCGACAATATGCGCCTTTCGCCCACAGAACCACAGCCGGCCTTGCTCGTCGAGATATCCGACGTCACCCATGCGATGCCAGAAGGAGTGGGGAGTGGGGAGTGGGGAGTGGGGAGTGGATAAGGCAGAATCGTTTTCACGCGAGTCGCCGATCTTGGCGGCAGCGGTCGCTTGCGGCTGGTGGAAATACTCACGAGTGGTCGACGGGCCTTGAATAATGATCTCGCCGATCTCACCGCGAGGAAGTTCGCTGACGTCGGTCAGAGAAGTGATTGGGCCGTCGGTGATCTCGATGATCTTCACTTCAATGCCGGAGAACGCACGGCCAACGCATGTGCCTGATCCTCGCCTCGACAACGGGGCGGTCTGTTCGATGACTTCGCGGCCGGAAATTGACGCGACGGGCAATGACTCTGTCGCGCCGTATGGCGTGTGGATGTCAGCATCGGGGTTCGAGAGTGCTCGGCGCATCCGCTCGATGACATGAATCGGAACTGGAGCACCGGCTGAGAGCACGCGACGCAGAGTGTTCGGCAGTTTCGTTCCCGTGGCTTCGCAGTGTCGGCCGACTCGATTCCAGATCGCGGGGGAGCCGAACGCTTGCGTGACCTTCCAGTCTCGCAGATGAGCGAGGATACGTTCGGGATCGACTCGTGCGGGCTTCGTTGGGTCCATGTCCGGGATGACCGTTGTGACTCCCATCGCCGCGTTGAACAACCCGAACAACGGGAAGCCCGGTAGATCAACTTCTCCGGGTTGGATGCCGTAGAAGTCTCGCAGCAGATCGACTTGAGCATCGAACATGCAGTGCTCGTAGACGACTCCCTTCGGTGGGCCGGTGCTGCCGCTGGTGAAGATAATGGCGGCGGCGGCGGAGAGGAGGGGAAGATAAGGAGCGCCTGTTTTGCCTTCTGCCTTCTGCCTTCTGCCTTCTGCCCCGACATCGAGTAGTTCGGAATACTTCTTGCCTCCCCAGAACCATCTGCGTCCGCCGACGGTGACGTTGAATCTGGCGTTGCGAAAGCGGCAGCGATTCAGAACTCGAATGGCTTGCACGATCGGGATGGCGATGAAGCCGTCAGGGTTGATCTCTTCCAAACATCGAAAAATGTTCGAGCGACCCATACCGGGATCGATCAGTACGACCACGATGCCGGCTCGCATTAGGCCGAAGGTGAGTGCGATGAACTCGAAGCTGGGACGAACCATCAGCACTAATCGCTGACCGGGCTGCACGCCCCAAGTCAACAATCCGTTGGCGATCGCGGTTGCTTCGTGTTCGAGCTGCGCGAACGTCCAAGTTCGGTAACGGTACTGGCCAGCCGAATCACGTCCAGCGGGTTGCACGACCGCGATTTGATCCGGCCAGCGCGCGGCCGTGGCGGTCAGGCGATCCGCAATGTTGAGCGACTCCGTCATGGGGGGCGGAGTGTAGCAGCGGATGAGCTATTCGCTCACTTTGCGAGCGACTCGCGCCCGATCTTTGAAGTCATAGCGATCTCCTGCCTGCAAGACCGCCGAGCGAGTTGATTCCGCATTGAACGATCGGTCGAGCACCGCGACTTGGTTTTTACCGACGACTTCCATCGTGTGGCCGTTCACGATCAAAGCGGTCGCGTCCTCGATTCCCACGCCGACAACGTCGGGATGCTCTTGATGTAGCAGCGTCAGTTCTGACGGGGTCTCACCTTTCTGCGTGCCGGGAGCAAACGCAACACCCGGCAGGAAACCGAATCCGCGATCGTAGCCATCCATCAACATGCGCTTCGTGGGAACCGGGCTGGCATTCAGCAGAACTTCACCCTGTATCAAACCTCCGGCCGCCGTGCCACCGATCACGCCGCCACGATGCAAGACATCTCGGCAGAGCCGTTCTGTTCCACTCCCTAAGCAGGATTCCACAAAAGACTGCGGCCGAGCACCACAAAGCCAAATCCCTTTGGCGGCTTTCAATAGCGTCGCCAGTTTCGGATCGTCCGCTTGCTGACGCGACGTCACCTCGACCCGTTGCACATTTTTCACACCGGCTTCACGCAGCTTCGCCATGAAGGCCGTTTCGACGTCCTGTGATTCCTTACCGTCAAACGAAACGAGTGCGACCGTAGCCTCAGTGCCCCCAGCCGCGGCAACAAAACGCTCGGTCGCCTCGCTAGGAACAGTGCCACTTCCGACGATTACCAACGTTCCTTCGGCCACTTGCGGCATCGACTGCGGAGTTCTCGGCTGCGGTTGCTGCCGCGCCAGCGCAATGCGATTGAGCGCACTCAGATCGGCTTGGTCGCCGACACGCAAGCTCTCGATAAATGGCTCCCGCGATTCGGTTCGTGCAAAGCAGACTCGTACTTCGGAATCGCCGAGCACCGACAATTTCCGGCCCTGCACCAGCAGAGCAGTCGCCTCGTCGATGCCGAGTCCCACCAAGTGCGGATACTGCTCGATGACCTTGAGCAGCCGATCTTGTCGCATCCGGCGAACGAAGTGTTGATCGACGACCGCTCCATCAACGAAACCGAAGCCTCGACCTAACTCGGCCGTTGGGCTACCACGTCGAATCATCAGTTTGGACATCACCGCAGCACCGGCCGATGTGCCACCAATCACTCCGCCCCGCTCGAGCAACTTGTGCATCTCGGTTTCCGTGCGCGTGCCAGAGTAGGTGTCGATCAGCCAGGCTTGATTGCCACCCATGAACCACACGCCGGTCGCGCGCTTCAACGGCTCAACGAATTTTTCCGTGTCGGCCACTTCGCGCGAACGAGTATGCAGGATCGTCATCTCGGCCATCTTTTGCTGACGCCACCAAACGACGTAGGTTTCGACATCAGGAGTGTCGGCGGTTTGGCTGGCGGTCGAGACGATCACTAGCCGGGCGTGCTCACCGCCGGCCAAGTCGAGCACCTTCCTCCGCAACGATTCGGGTAAGACCCCGCCGCCACAGATCACAAGGCTTCCTTGCTCGGGACCAAAAACAGCGACGTCAGGAGCGACGGGTTCGCTGGATTGTCCGCGAGACTGAGCAGGCTCCATCGCCACGAGTACTAGCACGACCACCGCAACATTCCATGCTGCGCGGACCAAGCACATTTGAGACTTCAAGGTGGCACCTCATCATTGAGCCACAGAAGTCCTTCACCAGGACAGTCACCTCATGCGACCGTCAGAACGGCGAAGGGTTTTCTTTGCGGGCGGAGAAGTATGCCGGTTTTCACGAATGAGGAAAGACTGATTCGTGTTTTCTCGGCCAAAAACAGGCGATTCGAGCGGGGAATGACCCGATTAGGCATGTCGCGTTCGGGAACGTGACAAAGCGCGGCTATCAAATAGAAGAAGCGGTCGATTTCGACCGCTTCTTGCTTGCTGTAGCTAAGCACCCAAAGGTGCGCGAGAAGAATTACTTCTTCTTCGCGGCGGCCTTCTTCGCGGGAGCTTTCTTACCAGCAGCCTTCGCAGCTTTCTTCTTTGCCACAGTAGCACTCCTTACACAGGCAACTGGGTGACCGTCTTACTCGCTTGGCTAACCGGGCTGAACGAGTTTGACAACCACCACACCTTGATGTCCGACCTGTCAACCGTGACAGATCGTGGTGAACCACTTACCGCGAATGTTCGTCGTTCCGTTCTCAACGTTCCGAAGCGTGATGTAACTCTCGTTTCGATTCGTTGCGGGTGACAACTGCGATCCGTTGCAAGTTGCTCACACATTAGACGCGAATCATCCTGACGTCTTTTTTTATTTCATGCAACCCAATTCTTGACAGAATTGCGCAGATTGTGACGAGATGTTTTTGATGACCTTTGAGACGCGATCCCCTCTTCAATCGCTTGATCGCGCGCGACGACGATCTGATTTGATGATGCAACGCAGCGCGATGAAGTGATCGTGATCGAGTTGTGATGAGGACGCGCATCGCTGTGATGATCATCACAACTTCGCGCTCACGACTTCGACAACTGACTCAACACATCGCGCATGTAGAGCATGCTGTCGCGCGCGATCTTCTCGGCACCGGGTCGATAATCGAAGACCTCGACCGAGACCCAGCCAGAGTACTTTGTACGCTGTAAAGCCCGGAAAATCGGGGCATAATTGGTTGGTCCCATGCCGGGGCCGAGTAAGTTCACATCGTTCACATGGAAGTGCCCGACATGCGGCGCGAAGCGTTCGATGATCGTTTCGATCGGCTCGGATTCGCCACCGAGCATCGCCTTCACATCTTGATGCAGCACGAGATTCGGTGAGCCCACCATCTCGATCAATCGCATCGCGTCGGCACACGTGTTGAGGAAGTTGGTCTCCTTCGGAGTCAACGGTTCGAGACAGATGCAAACTCCACGATCGCTCAGCGCGGACATGCAGCCGCGCAAAACGTCCGCCGCATTTTCAAATGCTTGATCGAGCGAGACTCCCTCTTCGAGGTTGCGCTGCATCGGCGAACCGAGCACCATCAAGTCGCCGCCGAAGTCTGCGCACGCGTTGCCGAGTTCAATAAAATACTTCGATGTTGCTTGCCTGACGGCGGCGTTCGCGGTCGTCAGATGGAAACCTTCAGTCTTCGCCAGTAACCAATGCAAGCCGATGATCTGAACTCCGTGTCGCTCGGCCGTTGCGCGGAGTGAGCGGCGCTGCTCGGCGGTGATGTCCGTGATGCGCGGGGCCAGCGTGAACGGAGCCAACTCGAGACCGGTGTAGCCCAGCTCGGCGGAGAAGGCACATTGGCGTTCCCAGTCCCAGTTCTCGAACAGTTCTTGGCAGATCGCGAATTTCATGGGCAACCTCGTTTCCGGCCAAGCACGTCGGCGTGCGGCCCAAGTAATACAGTGAATCGTGAATTCGGACGCAAAGGAGGGTCGGTGAACGTTACCGGCTTCCAGGCAGAAACTTGCAACGCTGATGGAGCGGCCTTAGAGTCCTCCGCCCTGCGAGCCGTGGCGTCGGGAATTTTGACGCAACTCAAGAACCGTCCAACAACAGCGGTCACAGAGTACGTACTCGCGGCACAATTCTCATGGTCTTCGGCCGGCCTCGTAGTTTGCGAGGCCCACGCCGCTTTCAGTCATCCTTTCATCGTTCATTTTTCAAGGTACGGGTCGATGGAGAATCAGTCGGTCATCCAGATTAAGAACCTGACGAAGATTTATCGCGACTTTTGGGGACGGAAAAAAGTTCGCGCCCTGAATTCGCTCAGCCTCGACGTCAAAAAGGGCGAGGTTTTTGGGCTGCTCGGCCCGAACGGTTCCGGCAAGACGACGACGATGAAGTTGTTGCTCGGCTTGTTGTTTCCGACCGAGGGAGAAATCTCGGTGCTCGGCAAGCCGGCGTCCGACGTCAGCAAGAACGAGTGGATCGGGTATCTGCCGGAAGAGTCTTACCTTTATCGGTTCCTGAACGCCGAAGAGACGCTCGACTTCTACGGCCGCCTGTTCGACATGTCGGCGGCACAGCGGAAGGAGCGATCGAATCAACTCATCGAACTGGTCGGTTTGCAGAACGCTCGCAAGCGGCAGTTGAAGGAATACTCGAAGGGCATGACCCGCCGCATCGGGCTGGCTCAGGCGCTGATCAACAATCCGGACCTGATTCTGTTGGACGAGCCAACCAGCGGCCTCGATCCGCTCGGTTCGCGCGACATGAAGGACTTGATCCTCAAGCTCAAGGGCGAAGGGAAGACAGTCGTCATGTGCAGCCACTTGCTGGCGGATGTGCAGGACGTCTGCGATCGCATCGCGATCTTGTATGCCGGAGAGCTGAAGGAACTGGGCCGCGTCGATGACTTGCTGAAAGAACAAACGGAGACCGAGTTGCTGACCTCGAAGCTCAGCCCGGAAGCGGTGGCCGACGTCGAGGCGGTGCTCGCCAAGCACAACGCCAAGCTAATACGGCACGGACATCCGACGAACAGTCTCGAAGACTTGTTTCTCAAGACGGTCCAGAAGAGCCAAGAGCGTCCCGGTCAGCGGTACGTTCCGACGGCTTCGGAAAAATCGTAAACACTCAAATCGAGTCGCGTTCGCCGGTCTGCCATGCCGCGCGAGGTTCTGTTTCAAGTTTGCTGGGACTTTGAGTAGCGACCATGAATTTTGATGCCAAGCCATTTCTCCTGTTCAGCGACTTTGATCACGGCTTCTTGCATTGGTTGTTGGTGTTTGGTGGATTCGTAGGAGTGATCTTCGCAGCCACGATTCTGGTTGCTCTGGGGGTCTACGGAGTCGCTGGGCCAGTCGCCGTGATGGGCCGTGTTCGACAAGGACTGCACGACTTTCTCAACATCTCGATCAAGCGCATCTGTGCGATCTCCTGGCTGACGATGATGGAGGTTTGGCGTCGCAAAGCGATGTGGGTGTTCTTGGTGTTTGCGTTTCTAATGATGTTCGCCGGCTGGTTCCTGGAATCCGATTTGCGAGCCGATCTGCAAGTCAAGAACGCAGTGAGCATCGCGCTAACGGTGGTGTCGTGGTTGACGGTCCCCGTCCTGTTGCTGTTGTCTTGCTGGGGAATCCCGGAAGACATCCGAGTTCGTTCGATGCATACCGTGGTGACCAAGCCAGTTCGCCGAAACGAAATCGTCATGGGGCGAATTCTGGGCTTCGCGAGCATTGCCGCGGGTGTCGTCGCGGCGATGGGAGTCATCGGATATGTCTGGGTTCGGAGACAAGTTCCCGACAACGCTAGTTTGATTTGCCGAGTTCCCGTGTACGGCACGCTGCAGTTCCTCGACCGTGAAGGGAACGTCTCCGACAAGGGGATCAACACCGGCGACATCTGGGAATTCCGCAGCTACATCGAAGGTGGCACCAAGGCGAAAGGCGAATACACGTTTCCGATGGGTGCTCCAGTGGATCGCATCACGTTGGAGTCTCGCTTTGAAGCCTTCCGAACGCACAAGGGACGGATGGGCCTGTCGCTGTTGGTCCGCTACATCCTGGTGAATCCCACCAAAGACCTGCGTGTCCCGATGGATTCCTTCGAGATCAAGGAATTCGACCTCAACGTAACGACCGTCGAACGCAAAATCTCGTTCTACGATAAGGACAAGAACGAAAAGCGGACGGTCGATTTGTTCGACGACATCGTCGACCAAAACAAGCTGGTCATCGAAGTCGAGTGCCTTGATTCCGGACAATACATCGGGATGGCTCGTCCCGACTTTTTCATCCGCATGCCCGATCGTTCGTTCGCCACGGGCTACTTCAAAGCGGTCTTTGGAATTTGGCTGCTCTGCGTGTTCGTCACGACCGTGGGCGTGACAGTCAGCACGTTTGTGAAAGGGCCAGTGGCCACCGTGATGACGGCGACGTACGTGCTTATCGGCGCGGGCGACATCGTGTTGGGGATCGACGTCCACGGCTTCATGGTCAAGCTGATTACCGGCGTGCAAAAAGGGGGCGGACCGATCGAGTCGCTGTATCGCCTCTTCAAACAAATCAACGAAACGTTGGAGCTGCCAAACGGTATTGGCTTCACGATCATGAAGGGCATCGACAATGTGATGTTCGGGGGATTGTGGTTGATGCAGCACTTGATCCCCGACCTCAGTTCGTTCGGCATGTCCTCGTATGTGGCGAACGGCTTTGACGTCCCGTTCGAGGTCGCCATCGGTCGCAGCGTGGCGATTACGATTGGCTATTTGGTTCCCTGTTTGTTGGTTGGCTACTACAGCCTGACGTTGAGAGAGCTTGAATCAAAATGATCGAACAACTCACCACGCAGCAGCGCAAGTTGGCGTATCTTGTGGGCATCGTCATCCTGATGCTCCCGATCATCGTGTTGGGAATGCCGGCGGCCGACGAAGAAGGTTCCGGCGGCAAGCTCGCGCGGTTGCGGCAAGAGCACGACCTGGGCGAAAGCACGCTGGGCAAAGTCGACCCCACCAGCGCGACGATGAATCTTGTCTTGCTGGGAATGCGCGGTGTTGCCGTGAACTTGCTGCGAATGCAGCTCGATACGCAGCGAGACCAGAAGCAGTGGGCTCAAATGCGGGCGACCACCGAGTCAGTCATTCTCTTGCAGCCGCACTACATTCAAGTGTGGCGCTACCTGGGTTGGAACTTGGCCTACAACGTCTCCGCCGAATGGGACGCGGTCGAAGATCGCTACTTCTGGGTGAAGGAAGGAACGAAATTCCTGATGCAAGGTGCCGAGCGAAATCGGCTCGATCCGGAGATTTATTGGGACACCGGCAACACGCTCGGCAAGAAGATCGGGCGTTCCGATGAGTGGAAGCAGTTCCGTGGCTTCTTCAAAGAGGATCCCGACAAACTTCGCTTTGATGGAGGACCGGACAGTGCGATCAATCCCAGCAAGCGAGACAACTATCTCGTCGCGAAGGATTGGTTTCAAAAGGCCAACGATGCGGAAGATAAGCACGAGCAGCACATCATGATGGATTGCCTGTTCCGCTCGTATCCGTCGCGGTCGCAGCTCGACTTCGCCGACGCCTTGCAGCGCGAGGGAAAATTTGATCCCGACACCCGCAAGGCTTGGGAAGACGCGAATTACGAGTGGGTCGACGTGTTCGGAAAGATGCGTTTTCAAACCGGCGATTGCGAAATTTGGATGGAGCTACCCTCCTCCGAGGCCCAGATGGAAGAGGTCATCAAGTCGTCTGGCAAAGACCGCCTGCACATTGAGAAAGAAGTCGACTTCTACCAAAACGTCTGCAACTACCGCTTTTGGCGCACGAAGACTTTTGCCGAGCGCCAGCTCATTATCACTCGTATGCACGGCAATCTCTTCGACGGCGAAGAGCTCTTCAAGAAGGGTGACATCGACGCCGCGCAAGAAGTCTTGGAATCGGGCCTCAACGGTTTCAAGATCATGCTCGACACTTATCAAGACCTGGCCAGCGACGACCTGACGTTGGAAGAGGGTCTATGGGGGATCATGCTCTGGCAGAAGATTTACCAATTGAAGAATCAGGTGCAGCCGGAGGACTTCCCGCTGAAGGAGTTGTGGGAGAAAGAAATCAACCGCGTGCCCGAGCTTCAGCGAGACTTTGCGCGCAAATACGGCTCGACCTAATCGGTCGAGATCCTTGCAGCTCGGCCGTTTGGCCGAGAGCATGTCCGGCCAATCTCGCCCAGCGAAGTGCTGACTTCGCGAACGAGGTTGGCCGATTTCGTTTTCTGAAACTTCCCGTTGAGTCCTGATGACTCGGAGACATTCCCATCACCACTGCCACACGTACCAAACCCGCCGCAAAGACTCTGGCCCAACGCCAGCAAGCCAGCCGAGAGCTCGCCTGCCTGGCCGCGCAAGCCTGCGCTGACCTCAAAGGCAAGGACTCGATCGTCCTCGACATGACTCAGGTCACGCCGATCGTCGACTTCTTTGTCGTCACCACCGCCACCAGCGGCCGCCAAATGCGAGCCATCGCCGAGGACGTCGAACAGTTGATGAAGAAACGCGGCAGCCGTCCGCGCGTCGGTGTCGAAGGCCGCGACTCCGAGACTTGGATTCTGCAAGACTACGGCGACATCGTCCTGCACGTCTTCTCACGCGAAGGCCGTGAACTCTACGACCTCGAGCACCTTTGGGCCGATGCACCGGTGACGGACTGGCAGCCCATCGCGAAGAAGCTCGTTGAATCCGAGAAGTAGCGAGCCGTTGTTTTTCCAGCGGCCGCTCCGCGATCAACGCAGAACCCGTCGCGGAATCCGAGTCGCCAACATCTCCGCCTCCGCGAAGATTGCGGGAGTGCCGCCGGTGTGGATGAAGACGACGTCTTGATCCGCTCGGAAGTGACCGGCGCGAATATGGTCGATGAGTCCGGCCAGCGCCTTCGCCGTGTAAACGTGCTCAACCAAGATCCCTTCGGTTCGCGCGAGCAGCGTCATGGCTTCGAGTCCGGCGTCGGAGGGTTGTCCATAACCGGGGCCAAGGTATTCGCCAAAGAACAAGATGTCGTCGGGCGCCAGTCGAGTTTCGAGACCAGCAACCTCCGCAGCCTGATTGGCGGTCGCCGACAATTCTTGCTGGCTATCCCACGGCCAGATCATCGGGGCGATGCTCTTCACCGGATAAGTCAGCCCCAATGCTTTCGCGCCGAGCGCTGTGCCAGCTCCGGTCGACCCGGCCGAGGAAACATAGAGAGCCGCCGGTTCAAAACCGCTGGCTGAAGATTGTTCGACGATCTCGGCCACGCAGAGCGCATAGCTGATCGCGGCCAGCGGCAGCACGACCGGTCGATCCCATACGTAGACCTTGCGGCCGGTTGCTCGGAAGTGTTCCGCGACTTCGGTGATCTTCCGATCGAGCGCCGGCCCGACGGACTCTTCAACGATCTCGACACTCGCGCCGACAATCTGGTCGAGCAGCAGGTTTCCCTGAACAATATCTGGCCCGTTTGCCGGACGGCCTCGACCAAGCACGAGATGAATATCGAGCCCGACTTTCGCGCATGCCGCCGCCGTTTGCCGGCAGTTGTTGCTCTGCACTCCCGCGCCCCACACGACCAAGTCCGCTCCCTTGGCCAATGCATCGGCGATCAAGAACTCATTGTGCCGCGCCTTGTTCCCACCGAAGAGCAATCCCGTGCAATCGTCGCGCTTGATCCACACACGCGG
>JAYVQJ010000712.1:0-1601 GCA_043777235.1 Planctomycetia bacterium | reverse complement strand
GAAAATTGTCGTCGTTGGGGTTTCCGCCGGTGAGCATCGGGTCGTACTTCGGGCCGAGCATTCCCGCGAACTGACCGGCTCGCCGTCCGCCCGCCACGTCCATGCGATGTGGCACGATGATGAACGGGAACATCGGGCCATTGCCCGGCGCGATCTTCGTCATGCACGAGCCGAGATGCGGCATGTCCTGACGATTCATCGAATTCACATCGGGGACCGAGCCGGGATACATCGCTCCGGTGAACATCCAATAGGAACCGCGGCCGTGATCGTTGTGCGTGTGATTCATCGAGCGAATCAACGCCATCTGGTTCATCAACTTCGCGGACAGCGGACAGTGCTCACCGAAACGGATCGTCGGGACCGAGGTCGCGATCGTGTCGAACTCACCCCGAATCTCGGCGGGCGTGTCCGGCTTTGGATCGAACATGTCGTGCTGAGGATGACCTCCGGACAAATAGAGCAGAATGCAGCGCTTCGCTTTGCCGAATCCGGGACCATGTTTCTTCGCAGTCGATTCCGCCGACGCCGCACGCGACAACAAATCGCTCAACGCGACGCCGCTCATCGACAACCCGCCCACGCGAATCATCTCGCGGCGAGTGAACCCATTCGCCGTCGGAAACTGTGGTCCCAGCAAACTCAACATTCTGCATCTCCACGAGCAAACCGGATGTTTTCGTCACGCCAGCGGATTACCATTCTCAGCCATCAGTCGCGGCCGATGGGTGGGGCACTCTATCTTGATCGGCAGGACATGACAAATCCTGTCTCTTCGCTGGCGAGAATCTGATCCAAAACCAGAAACCAGGTCATGACAACCATCCGAATGCAATTTGATCCTCGCCCAATTTGCGGGGGCCTATTGGTCTGGTTGTCGCTTGCTGCCGCAGCCAGCGAGCAGAACGAAATCGACCCAACGAAGGGTTTGGATCATGTGGGCAAAGCTGTGCGAGTGACGTTTGCAGTCCTCAGTACCGGACGAAACGGAGACTTGTTTGAGATCGACTCACGCGAATCATGGAAAGAGCCGGACTGCTTGATGGTCCACCTCAACCCGTCCGTGCAGGCAGCTCTCAAAGAAAAGGGCGTCACGAATCTGCCGGAGCATTTTGCGAAGAAGAATATTGTCGTCACTGGCACCGTGAGAGAGATCAATCCCGGCGGCATGAAGCGAGCCTCGATTCTCGTTTCATCCTTGGAGGACATTCGGATCGTCGAACCGGCTTCGGAATCCAAGCCTGCCACGGACGCCAAAAACATCGACATCGAGGCCACTGAAGGGCTCGATCATGTTGGCAAGAAAGTTCGCGTGCGGATGTTTGTGACCAACATCGGTGGGGCTGGTGAAGCGCAGGTTCTCAACTCGGCGACGGACTGGAACGTGCCGGGCAACCTGCAGGTGATTCTGCCGCCGGAGATTCTTCAGACGTATCGGAAGGACGGCATCGAGAAGCCGAACTTGTACTTCTGGAACAAGAACGTCGAAGTCACGGGAATCGTTCGCGAAACGTTCCCCGGTGGGATGAAGGTGCCGGCAATCACGATCGAGTCGCCCGATGATCTGCGAATTGTCTTTGTCTCGACACGGCAGGCTCCGG
>JAYVQJ010000711.1:0-6118 GCA_043777235.1 Planctomycetia bacterium | reverse complement strand
CACGGCTGACCAATACCCGTACATCGCTTCGAGCACCTCGTTGGACGCGACCGTGTTGCCGACATGGTCGCTCGCCGGCGGCCGAGAAAAGCTGCTCGAACGCCTGAAGGACAAGGAGCAGTCCGCACGCATCACCAAGTTTGTCGAAGGCAGAGTTGAGAAAGCCGACGATGGAAATGCGATCCGCATTACGTCCTGTGCGAAGCATCCGAAGTACGTCGGCCGCAGTCTCGCCGACATCGCGAAGTCCGAGAAATCAAAGCCGCTCGACGTCGTATTGAAAATTACTCGCGATGGAGGTGCCGGCATCGTGAACTTCGGCATGAGCGAAGAAGACGTCCGTTACGCGATGACGCTGCCGTGGGTCGCAACTGCGTCTGACGGTCGAGCCTATCTCCCCTCCGCAGACAAACCGCACCCGCGCAGCTACGGCACGTTCCCACGCAAGATCGGCGAATACTCGGTGAAGGAAAACGTCCTGTCACTCGCCGCCGCGATCCGCTCCTGCACGTCGCTCCCCGCCGACATCCTCGGCCTCCCCGACCGCGGCCGACTTGCCGTCGATCACTTCGCCGACGTCGTGGTGTTCGATCCCAAGAAATTCCGCGACCGCGCCACCTTCGACAAGCCCCACCAATATGCCACTGGTCTGCAATACCTTTTCATCAACGGCGAACCCGCCGTGAAAGAGGGCGAGGCGACAGGCACGCTGGCTGGACGAGCACTGAAGCGGGCAGAAAAGTGAAGGCATCCGTCATGAAGTCACGGTACACTTCCTACCGTCGAAAGTTCATTGATTGAGGATCAGATCATGGTCGTTGCGATTTTGCCTCCAGAAACATTTGCCGAGATGTGGGAACGTCTTGGTAATGTCCCGCTCAATCGCATCCGCATGTTTCCGCCTCCCGGCACCGCGACCGTGGAGGACGTCGAACGGCTGTGCAACCGCGAGCCGAAATGTCTGTGTGAACTCATTGATGGCGTGCTAGTGGAGAAAGCGATGGGACATGTCGAGTCACGATTGGCGATCAGACTTGGTCATCTCCTGCAAGCATTCCTTGACGATCACGATCTCGGCATCATCGCGGGAGCCGACGGACCGCATCGTGTTCTACCCGATCAAGTGCGATTTCCTGACGTCGCCTTCATCGCCTACGAAAACATTGCCGAAGACGCCGATCCGCTGACGGCCGTTCCCGACTGGATTCCGTCGCTCGCCGTGGAAGTCATCAGCGAGAGCAATACCAAAGCCGAGATGGCTCGTAAGCTGAAGGACTACTTCGACGCGGGAGTCAAACTGGTCTGGTACGTCGATCCCCCCACGCGATCAGTGCGGGTCTATCACGCGCCGGAAGACTTCGTCACGAAGAGCGAACACGAAGCACTCGACGGCGAGGACGTGCTTCCCGGCTTCCGCGTTTCGATTCGAGATTGGTTCGACCGCGCGCTGCGTGTGCGGCCGAATTGAACAGGCCAATTGCTCGCACAGATCACTTGAATAACGTGAGTCCCAACATTCGGATGATGCCATGTGGAACGCTGCTCAATCACGATGTCACGGTCCGAACGCGGCGAATCGTCGTGAGTTTCTGCGCGTGGGTGCTTCAGCGTTGGGTGGCATGAGTCTCGCGGATTTGCTTCGAGCGAGATGCTTGGCGGAAGGCTCGGCAGATCACAAGCAGGAGACCTCACTGATTCTGTTCTGGATGTGGGGTGGGCCTAGTCAATTGGAGACGTTCGATCCAAAACCGAAAGCTCCATCGGAGTATCGCGGGCCGTTTCAGCCGATCGCGACGTCGGTGCCGGGGATCGACATCTGCGAATTGTTTCCGCAGTTGGCGAAGATTGCCGATCGGTACTCGCTGATTCGCTCGTTGCATCACGAGATGGCGTCGCACAACGACGGCTCGATCGAAGTGCTCACCGGTAAGACACCGAGCGTTGCCGATCCGACGTCAACGGCGAAGTCCGAGCATCCTGATCTCGGCATGATCGCTAGCCGCTTGCGAGGTTCGCGGGCCGATGGGTTGCCGCAGTACATCGGGATTCCGACGCAGCCGTTTATGACTCGGCCGCAGTATTTGGGAGTCAGTCATTCGGCGTTCGTGACCGGCGATCCGTCGGCGGAAAATTTCAAGCCGGTGAATCTGACGATTCATGGTGGACTCAATGCTCAGCGGTTGGACGATCGGCTGGGACTCGCGAAGCAGTTCGATTTGCACCGGCAGCGTCTCGACGCGGCCGAGGGAATGGAAGCGTTTCATCAGCAAGCAGTGCAGTTGCTGACGAGCCGATCGGTCGCTCAGGCATTTGATCTCAGCCGCGAAGACCCGAAGCTGCGAGACCGCTACGGCCGGCATCTGTGGGGACAAAGCTGTTTGCTCGCGCGACGTTTGGCCGAGGCGGGTGCCGGAGTCATCACGATCGACGCGCTGGCCCCGAAGCAGGGGACACCGCTCTATTTCAGTTGGGACGATCATGCGAATGCGCAGCCCGGCTGGGACTTGGCCAAGGGGATGACGTGGCGGGCCGAGCACATGGACCCGGCCCTCTCGGCCTTGATCACCGATATCCACGAGCGCGGGCTCGACGAAAAAGTTCTCGTCGTCGCCATTGGTGAGTTCGGTCGCACACCGCGAGTCACTTCGAACAACGGTTGCCTTGGCCGAGACCACTGGCCGCAATCGCAATCCGCGCTGATTGCCGGCGGCGGACTGCGCATGGGACAAGTGATTGGAGCGACGAACTCAAAGGCCGAATACCCGGCCGAACGCCCGCTGCATCCGCAGGACTTGCTGGCCACGATCTACCAACATCTCGGCATCAATCACCGCCACGAGTTCGCCGACTTCTCCGGCCGCCCGATTCCGCTGCTCTTCCACGGCGAACCGATCCGCGAGTTGGCGTGACCGATTCTTCAAACGGTCAGGTTTGAAACATGAGCCGCAGGGCGCTAGCCCCGGTTTGAACCGGACGCTAGCGCGTGCCGGCTGATGAATGTTTCAGTCTCCGCCGTGCCGAGAATAACGAATCGCCCTCTGCTCTCGCCGCGCGGCTGCTTTGACTTCGGGAGACGTGGCCGACACGATCGGGCGACACTGCCGTGGTTGAACGAGTTGCTGCATCGGAGAAGCTTCGTGAGTGAAACAACTGGATCGAACCGGACGGAAGGTTTTTCACGCGGGTGGCTGCCGGATTGGGAAGTCGCGGAGTTGCCGGAGCCGTTGCCGTTTTCGTTTCGGAATGCGTTCAAGGTCATCGGGCCGGGAGCGATCATGCTGGCCGCGTCGATCGGCGGCGGCGAGTGGCTGATCGGGCCGGCGACCGTCATCAAGCATGGGCCTTGAGTGCTCTGGATCGCGACCGTGGCCATCGTGCTGCAAGTGATCTTCAACCTCGAAGGGATTCGCTACACGCTCTACACCGGCGAGCCAGCGATCAGCGGCATCATGCGGCTGAGACCAGGCTGCCGATTTTGGGGCGGCACTTATGTCTTGCTGACGGCGATGCAATTGGGAGTTCCCGCGCTGGCACCGGCGGCGGCGGTGACGGTGTTCGGTATGGTGGTGAACCGCGTGCCTACGGCGGCACCTTCCAATGATGAGTGGCAGGATGTTGCGTATGCGGGAGCTGTCGAGGCCGAGGCGAGGCTCCAAAAACAGCAAGCCGAGGCGAATGCAGACGCGAGCTTCAACCTCAAGATCACCTACGGCATCATTGTCGTCACGCTGCTGATGCTGATGTTTGGCGGCACGATCGAGCGGATGCTGGAAATCTCTTCTTGGTTCATGATCGCGTACATCTTCATCTTCTTGTTCGCCGTCAATCTGTGGTTCGTGCCTCTGAAGCAATGGCTGATCACGTTGCGTGGTTTCGCCAGCTTTGGCGAGTGGCCGACCGGAGTCGAACCGCTGCTGATGGCGACGTTTTTCGCGACGGCCGGATCGGGAGGCATTGGCAATCTGACGATCTCGAATTGGGTCCGCGACAAGGGTTTCGGTATGGGCTCGGTGGTCGGCGCGATCCCTAGCGCGGTCGGGGCGAAAGAAGTGCGACTGTCGCACGTCGGCAAGGTCTTCGCGATCACGGTTGAGAACATGCGGCGTTGGCGGACGTGGTGGCGATACGTCGTGCTCGATCAAGTCTGGGTCTGGGCGTTGGGCTGTTTTCTGGGCATGTTCCTGAACGTGAATCTCGCCCAAGCGATCATCCCCAAAGAAACGGACCTGTCGAAAATCGGTGCTGGAGCATTCCAGGCTCAGTACATGGCCGAGCATTTCTGGCGCGGGCTGTGGATTCTCGGACTGCTGAATGGGTTTTGGATTCTGTTCTCGACGCAGCTTGGTAACACCGACGTGTTGATCCGCACGCTGACCGACACGCTCTGGACCGCCAGTTCGCGAGTCCGCTCGTGGCGAGAAGGCTCGATTGCTCGCGTCTATTACACGTTGCTCGTGGTCTTCACGGCCTGGGGATTGGTCGCCGTGCATCTCGGCAGCGCGATGACGCTCTTCAAGTATTTGGGGACAATGGCCGGAGTCGTGATGTCGATCGCGGGTGTGCAGCTTTGTTTGGTCAACACGCGGCTGCTGCCTCGCGAATTGCAACCAAGTTGGTGGCGCAAGGCGGCGCTGTTGATCTGCTCGCTCGCCTATGGCGTGTTTTCGATCGTCGCAATTCAAAGTGAAGTGCGAAAATGGTTTGGCTAACCAAAATGATTCCTGGCAACTCAGTAACCCGCGGCGTCAGCGAGGGCGTCGTCACCGCTCGCCCTCGCTGACGCTGCGGGTTACTTTTGAAATTGCCGCTACGGCTGCACCCAGTCGAGCAACTGTCTTTGCAACCAATGCTCGGTGGATGAATCGCGATAGCCAAGATGCCCGCCGCCCTCGGCGATGTGCAGTCGGACGTTGCTCGGCAGTGAGAGACGCTCGAACGGAGCGATCGGAATGAGCGGGTCGTCACGCGAAGTCAGGATCAAAGTTGGAACTCGAATCGCCGGGAGAAATTGCTCGGAGCTGCATCGCTGGTAGTAATCGTCCGCGTCTCGAAAGCCGGAGCGCGGAGCGGTGTATTGGTCATCGAACTCAACCAACCGGCGCGGCGTGCGAGCAAACGTCGGCGGCACGAAGTCGGCTCGATGTTGCTGAAGTTCTCGCAAGCGTTGCAGCAATTGCTTCACGAAGTAGGCGTCGTAGTGCCGCTGCGGCCAGCGTGCGAGGCCGTAAGTACAATGAGCCAAATCAATCGGTGGATTGATCGCCGCCGCGTGGACCAACTCCGACGGGACACGTTCGGGTACCTCGCCCAACAGCTTCAACACGATGTTGCCGCCGAGCGAGAATCCCAGCAGCGAGATCGGGGAATTCGGGCACCACTCGGTCACTGCAAACAACACGGCGAGCACATCATCCGAGCAGCCGGCATTATATGGTTTGAGAGCCAATCCGAATCCCGCGCCGCAGCCTCGCAGGTCCATCCGAAACGTTCGGACGCCGTGCGCGTTGAGCATCGCGGCCATGCAAACCAGATACGAACTGCGATGACATCCGGCGAGGCCATGCAGCATCACAGCAACGGGACCGTGGCTCGGCCAATCCGGCGGACAATCGTCGTGAACGACGAGTGTGTCACCGTCAGGCAAAGGGATGTGACGGACGACTGCTCGTTCGTCGGGCAAGCGGCCGGGAAAGAAGACGCCCGCAAGAGTCTGGCGATGGCCTCCCGATAAGGTCCAATGAGATCGAAACGGTGGGATCGTGATCGGCGGCATGAGGTGCGTATTCGAGCGAGTCGGCGTTTCGCGTGCCACGGCTCTCGTCCTCTGTTGTCGCAGAGTTCACTTCCGATAGAGTTGCCTCGCCGCTCGCGTCTGAACAATCAACACGCGGCGGATTGGCGAGCCGAGGAGCGGCTCGCTGAAGTGAATGGTTGATGACAAAGACAAAGTAGCCGAGTCACTCCGTGACTCGAACGTTCCGGTCAGGGACTGACCGGTCTACTTTGAGGAGCGACGATGCGTGCGACGAAAGTGTTGTTCTGGTTGGCTCAGTTGGCGGGCGTAGCGGCGACGATTTGGCTGCTGTGGGGATCGGACTTGCCGCTGGGTGTTCCGAAG
>JAYVQJ010000710.1:0-6121 GCA_043777235.1 Planctomycetia bacterium | reverse complement strand
GCATGACGATCGCGTCTTGTTCCATGCCGCAGACCTCGGTGATCGACGTGATGCGGCGCGGGCCACCTTGCAGACGATTGACCTGAATGATCATGTTGACCGCCGATGCGAACTGATATCGCAGCGCGCGAATCGGCAATTCGATGCCACCCATCGCGATCATCGTCTCCAGACGGCTGATGGAGTCGCGCGGCGTGTTGGCGTGAATCGTCGTCATCGAGCCTTCGTGGCCGGTGTTCATGGCTTGCAACATGTCGAGCGATTCGGGGCCTCGGCATTCACCGATGATGATGCGGTCGGGCCGCATACGCAGAGCGTTCTTGACCAAGTCGGTCGCCGTGACTTGTCCCTTACCTTCGATGTTGGCCGGGCGAGTTTCCAGTCGCAGCACGTGATCCTGCTGCACCTGCAATTCCGCGGCGTCTTCGATCGTGATGATGCGTTGATCCGACCCAATGAAACTGGAAAGCGTGTTGAGCAGCGTCGTCTTTCCGGAACCAGTACCGCCGCTGATGATCACGTTCAGCCGCGATTTGATCGCCCCTTCCAGCAGCATGACCATTTCGGGAGTGAAGGCTCCGAACCGCAGCAGGTCTTCCAGAGTCAGCGGCTTCGATCCGAAACGGCGAATCGTCAGCGACGGGCCGTCGATTGCCAGCGGCGGAATGATCGCGTTCAAACGCGAACCGTCCGGCAAGCGCGCGTCCACCATTGGCGAAGTCTCGTCGATGCGACGGCCGACCTTCGACACGATCCGGTCGATGATCTGAAGCAAGTGTTCGTTGTTGCGGAACGTCACCTTGTGCCGTTGTACGCGGCCGTCTTTTTCGACGAACACATTCTTCGGCCCGTTGATCATGATGTCCGCGATGCCTGGCTCTTTCAGCAGGATTTCCAGCGGACCAAATCCAAACGTTTCGTCGAGTACCTCTTCGATCAGCCGTTCGCGTTCCGAACGATTGAGTAACGGATTTTCGGTGTCGCACAGATGCTCGACCACGAGACGGATCTCGCGGCGCAGCGTGTCCCCTTGCAGATCGCCCAGGCGAGACAGATCGAGCTTCTCGACCAGCTTGCCGTGAATCGTCCGCCGGAGTTCTTCAAAATCTTGCGCGGGGGAATCAAGTCCTCGACCACCACGCGGTTGTGCAACACTGGGAGCAGCCATGAATGATTTCCAATCGCAAGTTCATCAGCCGGAACGCGCTAGCGTCCGGTTCACGAAATCGAAGAAACCGGACGCTAGCGCGTTCCGGCTGACCAAGGTTTTGTCACGAAGCTTCGGCGCGCCTCGGCGGCGTCCGATATCCACGACGTCCTCGGAAAACGTAGCTCAGGATTTTCGATGTGGCGGTTCGGCAATGCAGATTCGTTGAGAAAAAGCGACATCGCCGAGTCTCGGCAACCACATGCTCGCCGCGAGACACCGAGTTCTTGCTCCGGCACACCGTTCGCCAGAGGCAGCGGTCATGTCCGACGCCATTGTCCTGGATCAGCTTGTCGTTCGCTTCGGCCGATTCGTGGCCGTGGATCGGTTGAGCCTATCGATCCGAGAAGGAGAGTTGTTCGGATTCCTCGGCCCCAACGGAGCCGGCAAGACCACGACCATTCGCGTTCTGATCGGCGGTCGTGCTCCCTCGAGTGGCCGAGTCGAAGTCGCCGGCCTGCGGATGCCGCAGCAGTTCGACCGTATCAAGCCGCTGTTCGGCTACGTCCCGGACACCGAGAACCACATCGAAGAATTCACTGGCCGCGAGAATCTCGAACTCTTCGCCCGGCTGTATGACATCTCGCTGTCCGAGGTCGAACAAGTCTTGGCAAAACTCGAACTCACGGAAGCCGCCGATTTGCCCGTGCGAGCGTACTCGAAAGGGATGCGCCGCAAGCTGCTGATCGCGCGCGAGATTTTGCATCGTCCGCGCATCCTGTACCTCGACGAGCCGACCGCGAACCTTGACGCTCATTCGACCGAACTGGTCCGCCGTATGTTGCGCGAACTCGCGGCGGACGGCACGACAGTCTTTCTGACAACGCACGACATGCAAGAGGTTGAACAAATCTGCGACCGCGTGGCGATCCTCTGCCGCGGCAAGCTGGTCGAATGCGACACGCCCACCAACTTTGTAACGCGACACGCCGAGCGCAAAGTCGCAGTTCAATACGAAAGCTCCGGAGAAGTCCTGCGCGAGTCGCTCGACTTGGATGTCGCACCGGAGCGCGACCGGCTCGCGAACATTGTCCGTAACGAGTCCTGTGTCCGGCTGCACTCGCAGGAGTTTCAGTTCGAAGACGTGTTCCTTAAGCTGACCGGACAGGCCTACACATGATTCCTCGACCGAGAATGCTGGCGATCCTGGTTGGCCGAGAAGCTCGGCGGCTGCGCAAGAATCCAACGGCGCTGTTGCTGCTCGGACTGCTGATCGCAATCTCGGTCCTGCTGTCTCTCAGTCGTCCTGGCCCGAAGCCAGTCATGAACTGCTGGATCGTGTACGAGCACGCTTCCCCTTGGACCGAATTGCTGCAACAGCGAGCCGCCAAAAATCCGCGCATCCGAGTCGTCTCAATGGCCGAGGTGAAATCACTCAGCAACTTCCGCGTGTACCCGCCGCACGACTGCGCGATCGAACTCGTGGAGCACGTTTCCAACGTGCTCGTCCCGCCGGAACCGGACCAACACGGGCACGTTGAAAACGTGCCCCACGACTCGAAGATCACCGTTCGATTCTTGTATCCCGGCAATGACCCGAACGTGATCGCGCCATACTTGCAGTGGTTTTGGCCGCTGACCACGGAGCATTTCGGCTCGACGTCTCCTCTGGAGATGAGCACCTTGCCGATCACCGGCTCATCGCGTGCGGCCGTCATGGAGCGGCTTCAACAAAGCTCGATCACCGAATTGATGACCGAGGAATTCATCGCGACCATTTTGTTGATCATCGTGCTGTTCGTGACCTGCTGTCATTTGCAGGTCTCGTTCACCAGCCAGGATCGCGAACGCGGGACACTGACCGCGCTGGCTCTGACACCGGCTTCGACCACCGAACTGTTGCTATCGCGGTACTTGTTTCATTTGGCGTTGGGTTGGACAGCGTGTGTGGCGATCGTCGGCATTCTGCGGCCGACGGCAGTCTCGCATCCGGCACTCTGGATCACGATCGCACTGGCAAGCATCGGGTTGGTCAGCGTCGGAACGGTGATGGGGTCACTGGCTCGCACGCAGAGTGCGGCCGGTGTGCTGTCGTTGTGCTACATGCTCTTTGGCGGAGTCATCTTTTATTTGGCAACGAAGTTCTCAGCATTCGGATTGATCAAGGACGCTTCGTTCGAGAGTCACAGCCTGCCGCTGCTGTTTCTGAGCCTGAAACAAAACCTGCCGTTGGAGAAAGCCCCCGGCCTGACCAAGCTGGCCGGATTGGTCGGCGCATGGACCGTCGCGGCGAGTTGGCTGTTTCGACAACGTGGCTGGCGATAGCAGTCAAGTAGGCGAGTCATTCCATGACTCGCATTTTCCGGTCACGGAGCGACCGGTCTACGTTGCCGCCTGCATCGCGCGCAGTTCCTTCGGCAGCGGGAAATAGACGTGCTCTTCGCGGACGACCGGGTGTTCGACGGTTGCTTGAAAACGCTTCACGAGCACATCAACGCACTCTTCGACGACAACTTCCGGCGCGCTGGCTCCGGCCGTGACAACGACGGTTTCCGATCCATCGAATTCGTCGAGCGGTAATTCATGCACGCCGTCGACGAGGTACGCTCGGCCGCTGACCGACTGGCCGATTTCGCGCAGCCGCTGACTGTTCGAACTGTTCTGACTACCGAGCACGATCACCACATCCGCGTTCTTGGCGAGCACGTCGACCGCCTCTTGCCGATTCGTCGTCGCGTAGCAGATATCTTCCTTCGGCGGGCTGGCGATGCCGGGATAGCGCTGCTTCAACCGCTCGATGACCGCGCTCGCCTCGAAGACGCTGAGCGTGGTCTGCGTCAGGTAGACGATCTTCGAGTCCGAGGGAAATTGCAGGAGATCCACCTCTGCCGGCGAATCGACCAGCGTGATGCTTTCCGGAGCCTCACCCATCGTTCCGATGACTTCGTCGTGTCCCTCGTGACCGATCAGAACGATGTGGTAGCCCTCTTTCGCGTATTTGATCGCTTCGAGATGCACCTTCGTGACCAGCGGACAAGTCGCGTCGATCGTCTTCAATTTCCGCTCACGCGCCTGCCGGCGAATCTCCGGCGAAATTCCGTGCGCCGAGTACAACAAGATCGAACCCGGCGGCACCTCGTCCACTGAGTTCACGAACTTCACACCTTGCCGAACAAACCGCTCGACAACGTATTTGTTGTGAACGATCTCGTGATAAACGTAGATGTTCGAGCCACACAGCCGAATGACCTCATCAAGGCATTCGATCGCCATGTTGACGCCGGCACAGAAACCACGCGGATTAGCGAGCAGGATTTTCATGGGGAGTGGCGAGTGAGGAGTGGTGAGTGGCGAGTTACCAACACGGAGTCTAGTCGGTCAGCGGAGTCACGCAAATCGGGTGACTTGCGATGGCTCTCCATCGCTAACATCATCGCAGCGTCGCGATGATTTGTTTCTCGCAACTCGCCACTCCTCACTCGCCACTCCCCCGCCATGCCCGAACTTCCTGAAGTCGAAACGATGGTGCGCGGAATCCGGGACGTGATGACCGGTCGGCGTCTGCGTGAACTGCGAGCCTGTCCGTGCGATTGTCGACCGTTGACGTTATCACCGTCGTTCGACCAAATGGCTCGGCGAGCCAACGGGCAGACTGTCACCGCCGTGCGGCGTGTGGCCAAACGAGTCGTGATCGACTTGTCGAGCCGCGACTCGTTCATCATCGAGCCGCGCCTGACCGGGCTGATGTTGCTCACCGACCCGCCGGATCGTGAGCACTTGCGGCTCGAATGGTGCATGTCCATCGGCGGTCGATCGCGGCAAACGGCGTCTGTCTGGTTTTGGGACCGTCGCGGTTTGGGAGTCGTCCGGCTGTGCGATCCCGATGAATTGAACCGACGATTAGGAAGCGATTCGCTCGGCAAAGATGCTTTGCAACTGACGGAATCGGAGTGGCACGAAGTCTGTCAGCGAACCGCTCGGCCGATCAAGGTCGCGTTGCTGGATCAAAAACTGGTGGCCGGCATCGGTAACCTGTACGCCAGCGAAATTCTGCACCAAGCCGGTATCTCGCCGTTACGACCTGCCTCGAAAGTGACTCGCGAGCAAGCCCGCCGATTGCACGCGGCAACGCAACATGTGTTGCTCGACGCCATCCAGCACGAAGGCTCGACGCTTGGCGACGGGACGTACCGCAACGCACTCAATCAAAGCGGCGGCTATCAGAACGCTCATCGCGTCTACGACCGCGAGGCCGAGACCTGCCCAACCTGCCGTCGCGGCCGAGTCGTTCGCATCGTGCAAGCTCAGCGCTCAACGTTCTTCTGCCGCCGCTGTCAGCGGCACGGTTCGTAGATGTCGAATCCAACAGAGTGTCCTACCGGTGATTTCCCATGTTTAACCGCAACGCCAACGGCGCGCGCGATGGTTCTCAATACAACAATGCCACTAGATTCCTTGAGCCACTGAATTCAAACACGGTGTGTCAAGTTTGATGAGCCGGCACGCGCTAGCGTCCGGTTCGGAAGGTCAATGGACTCTCGAACCGGACGCTAGCGCGTGTCGGCTGATCTATCCAACCCGAAAATCAGGCTGTGGCAAAGCACTCGTCCGCCGATGCTGTGAGCCTCCTCAAGTTCATCGTCCCGCCGCCGTCACCACGCGCACGCCGTTGGCGTTGCGGTTAAACTCCTCGCATCCCAACGGCCTCACCTTCTGGTGTGTCAGCGACAACCTGCGAAAAGGGGCCGCAACCAACGCCGTACAGATCGCGGAGTTACTGGTGAAGCATCGGGGATAACTCACCAAGGAACAGAAGATGGATCGGCCGCGCGTTTATGTCGAAACAACGCTGCCAAGTTATTTGACGGCGTTTCGGTCAGGGCCAGCGCGCACTTTAGGGGTTTTGGGTAGTTTGCGCAATAAGTGTGTTGATGCTATTAGTTCTCTGTGTTGAATTGTAATTCACAACGCAGG
>JAYVQJ010000709.1:0-1603 GCA_043777235.1 Planctomycetia bacterium | reverse complement strand
GACAATTGGAAGCACGAGTCGTATCGCCGCCTCATCGCGCAAGCGGCCTTGTGGACCTTGAAACGCGACATCCCCGCCAACGGACTGGACGTCTCCGTGAAGGATCAAGACCTCGCGCTGCCCGAGCCAAAGTGAGTCCCGGACTCTCCGCAAATCGAGTTGATTCCGCCAGAAAGTGAGCCGCAAGGCGCTAGCCGCGGGTTGTTTCCAGCCACCCGCGGCTAGCGCCTTGCGGCTCACAATCAGTTTCCGACACGAATGGCGGAGAGCCGAAAACATTCAAAGCGGTGATGAATCACCGCACTCCAAATTACTTCAAAAACAGCCGCTGAAATTCCGGGTGTTGTCGAATGGCTTTGAGGTCGTCGTCGGTCGCCGCGTTTTGGCCGTAACCATTCGCGAGCGCTTGCTTCAGGAACCGCACGGATTCATTCGCCGCTTGCTTGGCAGCGGCCGGATTCGATGCTTGTTCGGCCGCAAGCGACGTGACGCAGGCGGCTGCATAGAGTGTGGCTCCTGATTTTGGCGCAGACTGTAACGTAGTGTTTATTTCGGTAATCGCTTCGGCAAATCGTCCGAGTCGAGCCAGCATAATCGCGCGAAACCGGCGCGGCTCACCGAAGTTCGGCCGGCCTTCGAGTGCTTGGCCGAACAACTCGACCGCACGTTCCAAACGGCCCGCTTGCACGGCCAACAGGCCGCGACCATACAACGCCTCGGAGGACTTCGGGTCATCGGATGGAACGCGAGCAAACGCTTGCTCGGCGTCTTGCGGACGTCGCGAACAGACGGCGAATCCAAACGAGCAGAGCAACTGATTCCGACGCGGTTCGGTTAAGCGTGCAAGATTCTCGTCGCTGAATGCCACTGCGAACTCGGCGTCAGCCTCTTCGCTCCGTTGCAGCCGTTCGAGTGCTTGTCCGCGTAGCGCGTGCAGCACCGGGTCACTGTGACCTGAGTCGCATACGCGATCGAAGTCGGCGAGCGCAGCGGCATTTTGTTGCAATTCTAACTCAGCCAATCCGCGATTCTGCACAGCGGCGAGCAATTCAGGATCGCGGTCCAATGCGGCCGAGTAATCGGCAACCGCCGCCGACTTCTGACCGAGCTGATCGAGCGTGACCGCGCGATTGAAGTAGCCCCACGCGAACTCCGGCCACAATCCGACGCAGACGCCGAAGTCAGCCAGCGCGAGTTGCGGCTCGCCTTGTTCGAGATGACAGAGTCCCTTTTGCATCCATGACCAATAATGTCGCGGATCAAGTTTCAAAGCGTGCTGCAAATCGGCGATCGCTCGCGCGTGGCGATCGGGTGAACCGCTGCGAAGGTGCGCAGTCGCCGAGAGATAAAAGTCGCGTGCCGTCGTCGGCGGAAGTTCGTCAGCTTGCTGATCGGCCTCGACCGCCTGCTCGTTCTTGCCGAGCTGTCGAAGCAGCGCGGCTTTCGCGCGCAGGACCGCCGCAGAGGGCGGCAGATCACGCATCGCTTTGGCGCGATCGAGCAACATCAACGATTGCTGGTGATCGCTTGAAGTAAATTCATTGGCGAGCCGGAGGGCGTTAGCCCCCGGACTCTGCGGCGACACCAGCAACTGTCCGGGGGC
>JAYVQJ010000708.1:0-6135 GCA_043777235.1 Planctomycetia bacterium | reverse complement strand
TACGACGGCTTCAGCTTCGGCAACTTCGTGAAGAACTATCCGCACCTGCGAGGCCGAGTCACCGACTTGCTGATCGGCGACTTGTTCACCGACAAGGTCGATGTCGTGTGGGAGCCGATGGAGTCGCTGTACCCCGCCGAGAAGACGACTCCAAAGGGCTGGGACGCCGGAACGCCCATTGACGTCGCGGCAACGAAGCTCAACGAACTGTTTCTCCCGGAAGGGCAAAAACCGTAGGCGAGTCATTCCATGACTCGCATTCCGAATTGGCAGAAAACGACCGAGACGACACCCACTATGAGTCGCGCTCCACAGAATTCCGAACGAGCTCCCGCGCCGCAATCACAGCGATTGTTGGCTGGGTATTTGCTGATGCTCGTCATCGCGGTCGGTGTCTTGTGGATGATTCGTGCGCTGGGCGAAGCGTCGCCTAGTTATTTGAGCGAACCTCTTCACAGCCAAGGCGAGCCAGCACAACAGGCGGTTCACAATGATCTACCAAAAGTGTTGGGGGCGCTGTTAGCGATCATCGTCATCGGCCAAGGACTCGGAGCGATTTTTCAACGCATCGGTCAGCCGCGAGTGATCGGCGAAGTGGTGGCGGGGATCTTGCTGGGACCATCGTTGCTCGGCCGAGTTTCTCCCGATGCGATGGCGTGGTTGCTGCCGAGTTCCATCTTGCCGTTGCTCGGCGTGATTGCGCAGTTGGGCGTGATCTTGTTCATGTTTCTGGTGGGCTTGGAACTCAACGCGGAGTTACTGCGCGATCGTGCTCACGCGACGGTGATGATCTCGCACGCGGGGATTGTGGCTCCGTTTTTGATGGGGGCCGGATTGGCGTTGTGGCTGTTCCCGCGATTCGCACCCGACGGCGTGCCGTTCACGAGCTTTGCGTTATTCATGGGAGTGTCGCTGTCGATCACGGCGTTTCCCGTACTGGCTCGCATACTAATCGAGCGGCGGTTGGAGCGAACCGAATTGGGAGTGCTCGCGCTGGGCTGCGCGGCGGCCGGTGACGCGACCGCGTGGTGCCTGTTGGCGTTCGTCGTCGGAGTCACTCAATCGGCGATTTCGGGAGCGATCACGACAACCGTGCTGGCGGCGGCGTTTATCGCGCTGATGTTCGTTGTCGTGCGACCGCTGGCTCAACGCTGGCTCAGTCATGCCGAGCCAACTCAGGTCAACGGTCACGTCGCGACGTGGGTGTTGGTCGCGTTACTCGTGTCATCCGTGACGGCGGAAGCGATCGGAATTCACGCTCTGTTTGGAGCGTTTCTGCTGGGAGCCGTCATCCCGCACGACAGCGCGGTGGCTCGCGCGTTTCACGATAAACTGCACGACGTCGTGGTGATCCTGCTACTGCCGGCATTCTTCGCGCACATCGGGATGAAGACGCAAATCGGATTAGTCAGCAGTCTGTCGGAATGGTTGATCTGCGGAGCGATCATCGTCGTCGCGACACTGGGCAAATTTGGTGGAACACTGCTGGCTGCGCGGCTGACGGGTATCGACTGGCGGACCTCGGCCTCGCTGGGCATCCTGATGAACACACGCGGGTTGATGGAGTTGATCGTGCTCAACATCGGTCTCGATCTGGGGGTCATCTCGCCGACGCTGTTCGCGATGCTGGTTCTCATGGCGTTGGTCACGACGATGACGACGGCACCGATTCTGCGTCGCTTGAGTCCGTCGTAAGGGTCACGCCACCTCGACTGGTCGTCCTGTGCGACACGATTCCAACGCGGCTGCGACCGTCGCGAAGATTGCACGACTGGCTTGGACATCAAGAATCGTGTCGCCGTTATTGTCGATCGCGTTCGCGAAGTTCTCGGCCAACAAGAAATCGTTGTCGTTGGCGACGCGGCGCTGACGGAATTCTTTCGGCGGTTGCTGACGGTAATAGATGCCGACTTCAGGCCGAGATTCATTGACGACGAGCGCTCCCTCGCTGCCGAGCACTCGCAACTTGATCTCGCCGCCGCTGGGATGACTCGCCGCGCCGATGCGGCCGATGGCCAGCGTCGCGATCAAGCCGCCGTCAAGTTCGAGGGTCACGCTCGCCAAGTCCTCGGCTCCGTTGTCAGCGTGAACCTGATGGAAATAACTGGCCGAACGTGCGAAGACTCGGCGGACTTCGCGGCCGGTCAGGAGTCGCAGATAGCCGAGCGGATAGATTCCCTCGATCGCCAGTTCGCCCATCGGTTCGACACCGAGTCCTCCGTCCGAGCCGTCCACATGCGCGGCAATCAAAAAAGATTGCCAGTCGATCGGCGGGTATCCGAGTTGTCGGCTGCCCTTCGGTGGGCCGGCGTCCTTTGCGAAATAGAAATCAAGATGCACCGCCTGCGGCTGGCCGATCGCTCCGGCCGCGATTTGATTTCGTGCGTCGAGCACCGCCGGGATGAAGTTCCGATTCCACATCAAGAACTTCACGCCGCTCTGTTCGATCGCTGCGACGAGCCGATCGACTTCGCTGCGCCGCGTCGACAGCGGCTTGTCCTGAATGATGTGAACGCCGATCGCCGCGGCGCGGATGCTCAAATCGCAATGCCGCTCGGCCTCCGGGCTGACGATCGCAACATCGATGTTGAATTCTCGCAACGCTCGTTCGACGTCGCGGATGTACGGGATCTGGAACGCATCGGCGAGCTGTTGATTGCGCTCATGTGCCCAATCGGGGACGTGTGCATCATCGGCGACGACGACTAGCTTGAATCGCGGATGTGAGACGACTCCACGAGCGACGTAATCGTGCTTGACCGCGCTGAGTGCCGCGCAGCGAAACGTTTTGGAGGATGGGCACTCTTGGCCGTCTGGTTCGTTCAACGTGGGGACGGGCAAGAGTGCCCATCCTCCGGCCGTCATCGACTGCGTCACGGCGTTCGCGAGATCGACGACTCGCTGCCAGTCGACGACGGCAGACGACACATCGCGCCCAGCTTGCAGTCCATCGACAAATTCTTGAATCAACGCCGCGTGTCGTCGGCCGGTCTCTTCGGCTCGCACGGCCTGAGGGCGTCCGCCTCGAAAGACGAGTTGCATGTTTTGATGGTCGTCGGCATACGCGGCTCCGGTCGAACCGATGACTGAGAGCGATTGATAACCGTCTCCTTCGGGCAGTTGATTGGCATAGTCGATCAATGCCATCGCGCCACCGGGAAAGCCGAGATGCACTTGAATGAACCGGGATTGCGAATCGTTTGACGCTGATCGCGAGACGGCATGGATCGAATCGGGGGACTTGCCGACGAGCCACAGGACTAAATCGAGATCACGCAGCAGGCCCGTTGGCAGGCCGTTGATTTCGTGGGGCACGTTTTCAACGTGCCGAGTCAGACCGGGCACGTTGAAAACGTGCCCCACGATCGGCTCCCAGCGATGCACGCGAACGAGTCCAACTTCGCCGAGCTTTCCAGAATCAAGCTGCTGTCGAATGAGCTGTCGCGACGGCAAGAAGCGATCGGGATTGAACGCGACTTCGGTGTTGCCAACCGTCCATCGAATCATGGAAACGACTCCGGGCATTCCTTTGGCCCCATTCCTCTGGCAATGCATTTCGGCAGAGGAATGGGGCCAGAGGAATGAAGGGGCGGGGTCGCAGGGGACTCCGCCTCAAGTGGCGGGAGGAGGCTCTGGGGGCGAGTCAACTTTGGCGATCTCGGCTGGAATGCAGGCCATTGAGACGAGCTTGTCGCCGTCTTCGAGGCGAATGATTCGGACGCCTTGTGTGTTGCGGCCGATGACGCTGATGTCGCCGGCTCGGAGACGTTGGATCTTGCCGCTGGCGGTGACCATCAAGACTTCGTCAGCGTCGGTGACGGCGACGATATCGACGGCCTTGCCATTGCGAGCGGTCGTCTTGATGTCGCGGACACCTTTTCCGCCTCGGCCTTGCAGGCGATATTGCGCTCCGCTCTTGGCGGCTTCGTCGCCAGCTTCGGCGTCGTCTGCTTCAGGAGCATCCGCAGTCGGTGCCGAGTCGTCAGCGTCCGATGTTGCGAGCGTGTCAGCAGCACCATCGGCGGCGAGCGTGTCTCCGGTGTCAGAGCCTTCCGCTTCACCGATGCCGAACGGAGTTCGTTTGCCGTGTCCGTTTTCGCAGACAGTGAGCAGTGATTTTTCGGGATCGGCAATGACCATGCCGATGACGATGTCTCCTTTACCGAGCCGGATGCCGCGCACGCCTTGAGTGGCTCGGCCCATGCTGCGGGCGTCGGATTCAGCGAAGCGGATCGACATACCATTCGCGGTCGCGAGCAAGACGCTCTGACCCTTCGAGACCAACTGCACATCGACGACGAGGTCATCATCAACCAGCGAGATCGCGATGAGACCACCCTTTTTGACGCGGCTGTATTCTTCGAGCGGCGTCTTTTTCACGGTGCCGTTGCGAGTCGCGATCATCAGGCCGCGATCGTCGTAGCTGCGGACAGCGACGCAGTTGCAGACTTTTTCGCCTTCGGACATCGTCAGCAAATTGACGAGTGCCCTGCCCTTCGCAGTGCGGGTGCCGAGCGGCAGATCGTAAACCTTCGACCAATAGACTTTGCCTTTGTCGGTGAAGAACAGCAGCCAGTCGTGGGTGCTGGCGACGAACAGGTTTTGGATCGGGTCGTCGTCTTCGGTTTTGGCTCCGATGATTCCCTTGCCGCCGCGATTCTGAGCTTCGTATTCGGTGAGCTGTGTCCGCTTGATGTAGCCGCGCTGTGAGAGGACGACGGTCATCGTCTCCTCGGTGATCAGGTCGTCGCGGTTGACGTCTTCGGCTTCACCCTCTTCGATCGCGGTGCGGCGCTTGTCGCCGTACTTGGCCTTCAGATCGAGCATGTCCTGCCGCACGACGGCGCGGATATTGGCCTCGTCCGAGAGCAATTCCAGATAGCCGAGAATGTCAGCGAGCAGTTTTCCAAACTCTTCGGCGAGCTTGTCTCGTTCGAGATTCGCCAGCGAACCGAGCTGCATCGAGACGATCGCTTCCGACTGATTCGGCGACAGCGAGTATGTGGGCCGCGTGCCGTATTCGTCTTGAAACGCTTTGAAGCCGGGATCGCCGAGGGCGCGCGCGATGAGTTCACCGGGGACCGCGATTTGTTGCAGGCGGACTTTCGCTTCGGCTCGGCTGGGAGAATTTCGGATGGTCCTGATGACTTCGTCGATGTCGATCTGCGCGATCATCAAGCCTTCGACCGTGTGCTTGCGCTTGCGAGCTTCGCTGAGCAGGAACTCGGTGCGCCGGCGGATGACATCGACGCGGTGCAGGATGAACTCCTGCAACATTTCTTTGACCGACAGCACCTTCGGCCGATTGCCGACCAACGCGAGCAAGATGACGCTGACCGTCTGCTGCAACGGCGAGAACTGGAAGAGTTGGTTGAGCACGACTTCTTTGTCGGCTTCGCGTTTGAGTTGAATGTGAATCTGCACCTGCCACGGTTTGTCGTTGCGGTCGGTGTAGTCGGTGACTTTCGCGATCCCCTTGATCCGTTCTTCCTTGACCAGCTCTTCGAGCTTGCCGCGAATGCGATCGCGGTTGTCTTGGAACGGGATCTCGGTGACGACGATGACGTCGGCGTTCTTCTCGGTTTCAAAGTGCGTGCGAGCTCGCAGCGTGAGCGTGCTGCGGCCGGTCGCGAAACCTTGAATGATGCCGGCTCGGCCACAGATGACTCCGCCGGTTGGGAAGTCGGGGCCGGGCATGACATCGAGAATCTGACCGAGGTTCGCGTTCGGATTGTCGATCAGCAGCACCGTCGCGTCGCAGACCTCGCCGAGATTATGCGGTGGGATACTGGTTGCCATGCCGACCGCGATGCCGTTCGAGCCGTTGACCAGCAGGTTCGGAAACTTGGACGGCAACACGACCGGTTCCATCCGTTGCTGATCGTAGCTGGCCGCGAAGTCGACGGTGTCGTTGTCGAGGTCTTGCAGCATGTCGGCCGCCGCTTGCGACAGCCGAGCTTCGGTGTACCTCATCGCGGCGGGAGGCATCCCGGCCAGCGAGCCGAAGTTGCCCTGCGTGTTGATGAGCATCTCACGCATCGCCCAGGACTGAGCCATGCGAACGAGCGTCGGATAGATCGCTCCGTCGCCGTGCGGGTGATAGTTACCCATCGTCTCGCCGACGATCTTCGAGCA
>JAYVQJ010000707.1:0-6150 GCA_043777235.1 Planctomycetia bacterium | reverse complement strand
TTCGAGTCGCACGCCACCACCAACACGCGCGCCCGGCCTGCGTATTCCACCGGAGTCAAACCCTCGCCCCTGAGCCGCTCCGCCCAAAACCCCAAGTCCGCCGAGCCAAGCAGCGAGACTTCACGCACATGGGCAAGTTCCGCGACGTATTTCACAGTCCTGGTTCCAAGGCGGATTGTGTGATCTCAATTACTTCTGGTTCGCCTCGATCTTGGTGAGGATCGCCAACAACTCCGGTCCAGGAACCATGCCACTGACATCCAAGATATCACTGACCGCGATCTTGCTCAGCCAGGAACAGACGGCCGCACTCCGTCGGTTGAGGCTCGTTCGTGGATGCCCCTGAGGATGCCAGGGGAGCAACACATGATCGTCCGGCAGAGTTGTCGGGACACGACTCGTGATCGCGACGATCTTCAGCGTGCTGGATGTGTCCGCGTCGGCGGTTGACGAAACGATGATTGCCGGCCGCTGCTTGCGAATGCCGTTCTGATCGGCGACTTCCGCCCACACGATGCGGCCGATTTGCAATGCTTCGGGACTGGCCACGCGGATGCTTCCTCAAAAGGGTTTGGGTTCGTCACCGTCAAACCACTCTTGAGGCGGAGGCGAGTTCTTGACCAAACGATCCCAATCGAGCGTGGCCGAAATCTGCTCGGCCTTCTGTCGAGCCACGGCGTCTTGCACGAGTTCCAAATACTGCAAAGGAACGACTGCGGCCAAATCTTCGCCCGCTCGGCGCACGATGACCGGTTGCCCGTTCGTCGCGACTCGGCTGAAGACATCGGCATAGCCTTCAGCCTGTCTTGGCTCATCCACATGGCTGGGAGCATCTAACGTGACAGAAGACATGTTCGACCTCGTATTTGTGCGTGCTTTCGTGGAACACAAAATAAACTTCACGCCCCCTGCGGAGGTCGTTCAAACGGCTCGTCGTCGAACGACCCGGCCAGCCGGAGGATGAAATCGCGATACGATTCCGCTTGCGATGCGGCTGTCGGCGGAATGGGCACGACTTCAAGCTGCGTTCCATCCGCCCATCCGACGGGCTGGGAAAGTTCCACTTTTCCACTTCGATAGGTGGCTAACACGGCAGACATGATGAAACTCCGAATTCAGTTTCGCTCGTTGGCGGATACCAAGCGAGGATTGAATCAGCGCCCGCGATGCTACCCGGCGCGGGACGAACCGACAAGAAGCGTCCGCAAGGGCAGCCCGTTGTTCTTGGAGGATGGGCACTCTTGCCCGTCCCTTTCGACTCATGGACGGGCAAGATTGCCCATCCTCCGGCACCCGACCGCAGGTCTCCCCGAACGGTGAGTTGGCGTCGTCTCGAAGCGATTGAAAAGGAACGGGCGAACGAGGGAGACCGTCGGTCCAATTCAGCGGCGGGGTCGGGAGACCCGCTACGAACACAGTTTTTGGACCCTACGACTACGCGAAAAGAAAGATCGAATCTCGATCTTTCCATTGGAGATTGGCTTAGCTGGCATCACCCTTCGGTGAAGGCAGTTTGCTCAATTGACTCCACCAAATTACGGAAAACCGTTTCGATGTTCATTGCATAGACTCGTAAATGGACGAGAGCCGCCCTGATGTCATCAACTTTTCTTTCCGCTACAGCCTTTCGACTTTGATCCAACCATTCACCGAACAATTGCAGATCACGAGCTAACTCCGCGTCGGCATTCTTCGTCTCGTTTTCGATGTCGTTGACATCCGCAGTCGATTCGTCAAAGAGCGGCATCGCTTCAAGTAAAATGGCGTACGCTTGGCATAAAGACGGCTCGATCATTGTATATCCTTCGTTGAACATCCCCTGGCGACACGAGTCGTCGCTTCGTTAATTGTCCTGCCGAGATTGAGTGCCCTGCTATTTCGGATCGCTCGGCCGCTGTCGTCTCGCCCGCTGCTCTTCAACCCTTCGCTTCAACTCGGCCTCGAAGCCGCGATCGACGGGTTGGTAGTACGTTCGCTCGACGCCGAGGTAGTCTTGATCGACCCAGCCTTCGGGTGCGTCGTGGGCGTACTGATAGCCTTCGCCGTGGCCGAGACGTTTGGCTCCGGGATAGTGGCCGTCGCGAAGATGCGTGGGGACCGGCAGCACTCGCTTGGTGCGGACGTCCTCCAGCGCGGCATCGACGGCCAGGTAGCTGGCGTTCGACTTCGGAGCGGTCGCGAGGTACGTCACCGCCTGAGCCAGCATGATGCGGCATTCCGGCAGCCCGATGAACTCGGTCGCGTTCGCGGCCGCCATCGCGACGACCAACGCCTGCGGGTCCGCGTTGCCAATGTCCTCCGACGCCGAGATCACGATCCGCCGAGCAATGAACCGCGGTTCTTCCCCCGCTTCGAGCATTCGCGCCAACCAATAAATCGCCGCGTCGGGATCGCTGCCACGAATGCTCTTGATGAACGCGCTGGCCGCGTCGTAGTGCTCGTCGTCGCCGTATTGCACGGCTTTCTTTTGGATGGATTCCTGAGCGATTTCGAGATCGACGACGAGTTTACCAGCACGACGCGCCAGCGAGTGGTCAGCACCGTCGCCCGTTCGACCACTCGCTGGCGCGTCGTGCTGGTGTGGAGCGACGCTGAGCACCGCGATCTCCAGCGCGTTGAGTGCTCGGCGAGCGTCGCCGTCACAGACCTCGGCGAGGAACGACAACGCTTCGTCGGTGACTGCGACCGCGTGTTGGCCGAGTCCTCGTTCGCGATCGGACAACGCTCGCTGCATCAGGCCGAGAACATCCTCGCGCGACAGCGACCGAAACTCGAAGACCTGACTGCGGCTGACCAGCGGCGAGACCAATGCGAAGAATGGATTCGACGTCGTCGCCCCGATCAACCGCACGACTCCCGACTCGACATCCGGCAGCAGCACGTCTTGCTGTGTCTTGTTGAAGTGATGCAACTCATCAACGAACAACAGCGTCCGGTTCCCGCTGGTCTTCAGCCGAGTCCTCGCCGCTTCCAAGACTTCGCGTAGTTCTTTGACTCCGGCCGACGCGGCGTTGAGCGACGCGAAGACCGACTTCGTGTGCTTGGCAATAATCTCGGCCAACGATGTTTTTCCGGTGCCGGGCGGGCCGTAGAAGATCACTGAACTGATCCGGTCGGCCTGCAACATCCGCCGCAGCAGCTTGCCTTCGCCAAGGAAGTGCTGCTGCCCGGAAAACTCATCAAGCGTTCTCGGCCGCATTCGCGCGGCGAGCGGCTTGGCGGCGTCGAGGTGTTGTGCTTCGTGTTGATCGAACAAGCCGGGCATCGGGGTGTCCACCATTTCGTGTCCGGCCGAATGCCGTGAGCCGCTGGCCGTCGGCCGATTTCAGTTTCCTCAAGAACGACGAGGAAAAAGGATAACGGCCAGCGGCTTTCGGCCAACAGCCATCGGCCGGACAGGAAGACCAGCGCAACAAAAAACCTCCGCCGTAATGCCGGTGGGCTGTGGTGGATTAGATGACCCAGAACCGTAAGGTGGGAGCTGCTGACCCGGTTAGTGTGAGCCGTTGCCGAAGCAAGCGGATATACACGCGGCCGGAATCAGATAGCCCCCTGGGTTATGTTTGTAGGGTCAACCGCAACGAAAGCCCTGTCGAACATGGCAGAGGTCGTGAGCCGAAGCTCAACGCGACCGAATCTAGCCAGCGGCTCGCGCGCGAGCAAGCACTCGCTTTCGACTTCGCGGAAAGTTCATGGTGGAAGACACCAGCCGGGTTTTTGAAACACGGAGGCATCGCATTGTGGCCACGGAAAGAACACGGATGAAACACGGATTCGGAAATCGCAAACGATGTCCTGATCCGTGTTCAATCTGTGTTTCATCCGTGGCCTAATTTTTTTGGAGTTGTGGCTCTCGCCTCGCCGTTGACGCGATCAGCGGAGCCAACTACGACCCGTTCGCGTTTCATTGGCCAATCTCCTCGGAAAGAAAAGACTCATGGCGGACCTGCCCAACGAACTTCACGACAACCCACTGCTCGCCGCCGAGGGCCTGCCTCGCTTTGACCGGATCAAGTCGGAGCACATCGTTCCAGCCGTGCGGCATGTGCTGGCACAGGCCGAGCAACGGCTGATCGAGATCGAGCAATCGCTGAGCGGTGTTGAGCGGCCAACTTGGGACGACCTCTTCACACCGTTGGAAGAACTCGACCGCCCGTTCGACTTCGCCTGGAAGCCGATCGGGCATTTGTTCGGTGTGCTCAATTCGCCGGAGCTTCGCACGGCGTATGAAACTGTCCTGCCGGAAGTCGTGCGATTCGGACTGCGAGCTTCGCAAAGTCAGCCGATCTACGAAGCGGTCAAACGCCTGAAGGATCAGGCGGGCGAGTCGCTCTCGCCAACTCGGCAACGCATCATCGATCAAAAGTTGCTGTCGGCAAAACTGTCCGGCATCGCGCTGGAAGGGGAAGAGCGAGAACGCTTCAACGCGATCGCCGAAGAGCTGTCGCAGCTCAGCACCGAATTCTCGAATCATGTGCTCGATGCCACGAAGGCTTACGAGTTGATCCTCACGCAACCGGATGAGATCGCCGGATTGCCGCCGAGTTTGTTGCAGTTGGCCGAGCAGTCGTATCGGCAGAAGAGTGGCGAGTTGGGAGTGGGGAGTGGCGAGCAAGAAACAAACTCTTCTGACTCAACTCGGAACTCGGAACTCGGAACTCGGAACTCCCCTGGCCCTTGGCGGATCACGCTCGACGGTCCGATCGTCACGCCGTTCTTGCAGCATTCGCTGCGGCGCGATCTGCGCGAGACGGTTTATCGCGCGTTCATCTCGCGAGCCTCGACCGGCGAGTGGGACAACAGCGAGATCATCTCAAAAATCCTGAAGCTGCGACGCGAGAAGGCGGAGTTGCTCGGCTTCCATTCGTTCGCGGAAGTCAGCCTCGCCGAGAAGATGGCTCCCGGAGTCGCCGCCGTCGAAGAGATGTTCGAGAAGCTGCGAGCCGCCTCGCGACAAGTGGCCGAGAAGGAACTCGATGAACTCAGGCATCTCGCGAGAGCCGGCGGACAGGTTGTGGAATTCAAACATTGGGATGCTGCCTTCTGGGCCGAGCGGCTGCGCGAGCAGCGCTACGACTACACCGACGAGGAACTGCGTCCGTACTTCTCGCTGCCACGAGTGCTCGATGGTTTGTTTTCGCTGCTGACGAAGTTGTTCGGCATCACGATCCGAGCGGCGGACGGCGAAGCTCCGATCTGGCATCCCGACGTGCGGTTCTTCCGCGTGTTCGATTCAGAAGGAAACAAACCGCTCGCGGCGTTTTATCTCGATCCGTATTCGCGGCCGGAGAACAAGCGCGGCGGAGCGTGGATGGATACGTGCCTTCCGCGCCGGCGATTCAAGGGACAGATCGAGTTGCCGGTCGCGCATCTCGTTTGCAATAGCACTCCGCCGGTTGGCGAGACGCCGTCACTGATGACGTTTCGCGAAGTCGAGACGCTGTTCCACGAATTCGGTCACGGCTTGCAGCACATGCTGACGACCATCGACGAAGCCGATGCCGCTGGGATCAACGGCGTCGAGTGGGACGCCGTCGAATTGCCGAGCCAATTCATGGAGAACTGGTGCTATCACCGTCCGACGATCCGCGGCCTGTCCGCTCACTATCAAACTGGCGAACCGTTGCCGGACGAGTTGTTCAACAAGCTCACCGCCGCCAGAAACTTCCGAGCGGCCAGCCAGATGCTCCGGCAACTGCTCTTCGGAATGATCGACGTTTATCTGCATCACCAGTTCGATCCGTCGTCGAACGAGTCGGCGTTCGACGTGCAGCGACGCATGGCGGAGAAGACGTCGGTGATGCCGCCTCTGCCTGAAGACCGCATGCTGTGCGCGTTCTCTCACATCTTTTCCGGTGGCTACGCGGCCGGCTACTACAGCTACAAGTGGGCCGAGGTGCTCAGTGCCGATGCCTTCGGCGCATTCGAGGAAGCGGGGCTCGACAACGAATCGGCGGTGAAATCCACCGGTCGTCGCTTCCGTGACACGGTGCTGTCGCTCGGAGGCAGTCGTCATCCGCTGGAAGTCTTCCGGGCATTTCGCGGCCGTGATCCCGATCCGCTGGCGTTGCTTCGGCAGTGTGGGCTCACCTGATACGAAGTCCCAGAATTAGCCGCGCGGCGCTAGCCCCGGTTCGTGCCGCAAAAACC
>JAYVQJ010000706.1:0-1610 GCA_043777235.1 Planctomycetia bacterium | reverse complement strand
GCGGAATTCGTTGCTTTCACAACGCACTCCGCGTTCCCTGCGTTTCAACGCGGACTTCGTCATGACTTCGCGGGATCGCTGGCCGACACCACCTTGGCGACATCCGTAGGCGACATCGACTGCATGGCGTCTTGAACCATGCGATCGGCGAACTGCCTGAGTTGATCTGACTCCGTCGAGTTGGAAACGGAGAAGCCAGACTTCTCCGCGACCAGCAGGCTGATGAGCAGGCCCATCAAGCCTTGGCCGGTTTGGCCGCCGGTGCTCGCACCGTCGGAGCCGCCTGCCACGAAGAGGCGTTCGGGGACCAGCGGTTGAGCACTGTGAGCCAACTGTTCGGAGACTAGCGCCAGTGCGTACAAGCGCGGGTCGCCATACGAACTGATCTTGCGCAGTAGGACCGAAGCTTCGGAGAGTCCGATTTGCATGACCTTCTGAGCTTCGCCTTTGCCGGCAAGGATTCGTTGTTGGCTGTCGGCTTCGGCGAGGACGACGGTTTGCTCGGCCTTGCGTCGCGATTGAGCCAGTTCGGCGTCGGCGGCGACGATCGTCTTCTCCGCGTTCTTGCGAGCGCGGGCGAGATCGGCTTCGGCTTCGCTCTCGGCGATTTGGATCTGCACGCGGGCTTGTGTGAGCTTGGCTTGCAGCGCGGCTTGCGCCTGTGATTCATTCAGCGCCCGCTGCTTTTCGGCGGCGGCTCGCTGACGGTCGAAGGTCTCGAGTTGCTCGACCGACAACTGCCGCATGCGCAGTTGATCGAGCAGGGTTTCGATCGAACCGCCGCCGGAAGTGGTATCCGGCTTGCCGATCAGCACGTCGACGCATTCCATGTCGAACTGACCGAATCTCGAACGGAGTTCCTCGCGGGCCTCGACCTGAATTCCATCGCGCTGCTGCAATAGTTCCAGCATCGTGCGGCGATGAGCCACGTCACGGAAATACGCGCTGAGCATCGGATCGAGCGTCTGCGTGATCAGCTTCTTCACGTCGCCGAACCGCTGAATGACGCTCGGAGCTTTTTGGTAGTCGATGTGAACGACGACCGACAGCGGCAGCATCGGCTCGTAGGCGTCTTTCGTCACGAGGTCGATCGACTTCAAGCCCTCATCGTAACGGTGCGACTCGGACTTGCCGGTGATCCAGTGCAGCACGAAGTTCGTCGTCGGCACCAGAACGATGCTGCCGGCGTAGGTATTGAAGGCGTACTTGCCGGGGCCGAGAGCTTTCTCCCAAACGCCTCGCTCACCCTCTTCGACACGCTCACCGTGCCGGAACGCTGTGCCCGACAGGTCGCGGCCTTGCTGACCGTAATAGCTGACGACCACGCCGACATGTCCGATCGGCACGATTGTTTTCGGAATCATGCGCACGTTCGCGAACCAGCGGTTGATGAAGTACGTGCCGTCGGTCAACGGAGCGTACTGACGCCCGCGCCGGCCTCCCGCTGCGAGAAACGCTTCCGGGTCTTGGAAGTTGTTGTGGTAGTTCGGATCACTCGGGTCCGCTCCGACGGTGGGCGCGATGATCTCACCCGGCAACAACGACGGCCCATCTTGCACAGTCACGATGCCGATGCTGTCCACGATTTGAGTTTGCTCCGGGTTGATCGG
>JAYVQJ010000705.1:0-1612 GCA_043777235.1 Planctomycetia bacterium | reverse complement strand
GTTCCATCAGCCGTGTAGCGGTTATCTGTAGCCGAAGTCGCCAGACTTCGGGGCGGAACTCTGGCGAGTCCCGCTACAGCAACTTGGAACCGCTCTAGCCGTCGAGCCAGCGCGCGGTTTCACATCGCTCTCCCCATCTTGCTTCGGGTTCGTTCGAGCGCACTCACGCAGCGTCACGATTTTCACGCGGAGCCACTCGTTGACAGCAGGTGCCCGCGTGGCTGTTGGCGGCTTGAATGGCGAGCTGTTGCCATTCATGGGCGGAGAGCGCGACGTGAGGAACTCGCAGCGACGCGACCACGAACTCACCATAATGCCGATGCAAGTGCAGCCAATCGTTGGCCAGCGTCGAGAGTTCGCAGTCGGCAAAATGTGAAACTCGGCAGGTGCCGGGAAAGAACGATAAGTGGCGTGCGAAGCAGGCGACTTCATGAGATTCGGTTTCCGAGGAGCGGCTGCCGTTGCGATGCACGACGAACGTGAGCCAACTGTTGGGCCGGAGATGCTGCAACAGCTTGGCGGTCGCCAGAAAACTCGACGGGCAGAAGAGGTTGCCGTCGTAAGTGGTCAGGTGGCGGACGACGATCAGATCGTGCGGTTCATCGTTGCCAATGTGTTCGAGCGATTCCTCGGCCGGGGCCAAGACCAGTTGGAAGTCGGAGCGCGGCTCATATTCGGCTGCGTGCGAAACGTTTTCAGGCGACTCGTCCAGCCCTGCGGCATCCATTCCCAGATCATCGAAGAAGCGGACGAGTTCCCCATGCCCGCAGCCGACCACGAGCACTCGTGAACCCATACCAATCTGGTGCGAGAAGAGCAGATGCCTCACAACCGCACGCGGCAACGGAGTCGATGAAACCGACGAACCGAGCAGATGAGTCCAACTCATGATGGCCTTCCTGCCAACTGCGAGGCGGGCTTCATGCCTGCCGAGATCAAGAACGATGTGATCGAGAATGAAGTGATCAAGAACTGACGCCGCAAAGAGATCAGTTGCGGCAGGGCGGAGTTGTAGCCGTGGTTCAAAGAGTCGGTCAATTGGGATCGGCGGAAGGCAGTAGGCGGAAGGCAGTAAGCAGTAGGATCGAACTGCCTACTGCCGACCTCCAATCCGGTCGTACCGGCTGTGACGGTGCTGCTTCGAGTGCTCAACCGCGCGGAGTTGCCTGCGATAGCTATTGTCGCGGAAGGCTCGGTCGTCACGGTTTCTCGTGATTTGAGCGTCGTCGGGGCAGTCCCGCTTCTGAGCAAGTTCCGGTTGCGGTTGTGCCGTTGAAAGGGGAGACGGCGCGAATGTCGGTCTGCTCGGTTCTCGCGAACGAGCCTCCGACAACCGGGACACGGATTGTCGCTGAATGCACGACTCTGCCTGCGGTGGCGGACGTGCTTTGGAAGATGGCCGCCCTCGGCCGTCCGTGATCGAAAATGAAAAGCCGAGAATCGCAGGACGGCCGGGGGTGGCTGTCTTTTACACACAACTTATGGTGTCGTCTCTGGGCCGAAGGTTTGCCAAGCTCGGGAGTAGTCGAGCATGCGTCGCGTTCCGATCCAGATGGTTTGGGGGCCGGGTGGGGCGTCGTGGGCGCGGTTGTTGTAGCCACCGAGGCTCGCC
>JAYVQJ010000704.1:0-6165 GCA_043777235.1 Planctomycetia bacterium | reverse complement strand
GGCAAGAGTGCCCATCCTCCGTCAGCGTCGTGCCCCACTCTTCAGCAACAAGAAGCCGATCAACCAAACTCCGCCGAGGACGACCGTGTAGGTCGCTGGGCGGAGCGAGCGCCAGAAGCCATAGCACCCGTCTTGGTAGAAGCGTGCGTACTCGCAACAGAGATGCCAAAAATTGGTCATGGTCGGTTTCGCCCAATGGCGGCTGAAGAGTGTCGGTTCGGCAGTAAGCATAGGTCCCAAATCGACGCGAGGCTGAGCCGTAATGCTCAGCCTCGGTCTCGATACGGTTCCTACAACCGGCGTGATCGGAGCAACGACTCAACACGGAGACAGCGATGGTCGTAGTATCAACACTTCGCCGGCTTCCCCTCGTGCTCGTTCTGCTCATGTGGAGCACCGGCACATACCAAACACGCGCGGCCGATCGTTCGCATCCGCCGATGCGGCCATTGCCAGTCGCTTCGAATCGGCCACTGGAAAAAGGTCCGACCTATTTCGTCGATCCGGTTCGTGGTGCCGATCAAAATTCAGGGACCGACAAGGCTCCGTGGAAGACGATCGCGCGTGGGGTCAAACAACTGCGTCCCGGAGACACGCTTTGTCTGCGCGGCGGGACGTATTTTGAGAGTGTGACCGTCGCGTCGCTCGGCACGGAAGAGAAGCCGATCACGATTCGAACCTATCCGGGCGAGTTGGCAATTCTTGATGCCGGCCTGCGTGAGTTCTCGGAAGCTCCGGCCGCCGCATGGGAGCCGGTCCCGGAACAGCCCGATGAGTTTCGATCGACAACGACGCATCGCTTCGGTGGCGGGTTCGGAAACTTTGCCGACTCGATGATTCCGTTTCATCGCTACATGAACTTTGCGGACCTGCGATCCTCGAATGAGTTCTATCGAAAGGAGCTCAACGATCGGCAGGATGATCCGATCGGAATCTATTGCGGTCCCGGTGTTCGACGCGATCCGGAGACTGGTCGCATTCACGTCCGACTGTCGCACACAAAGCTGCCCGGCTTGGGAAAGGACGCTTATCGCGGCGAGACCGATCCGCGTCAGTTACCGCTCGTCATTAGCGGCCATGAGTACGCTCTGCGAATCGAAGGGGCTCGGCATCTGCGTATTCAAGACCTCGTCGTACGCGGGGCCGAGCGTTCGGCAGTGCTGATCTCGCGCGATCAAGAAGACATCGACCAAGACGCCGAGGACATCGAACTCGACGGCGTCACGCTGTACGGCGGCGGAGCCGCGCTGCGAGTCAGTCATACGAAACGGCTGCGGTTGGTGAACTCCAACTTGCGAGGACATTCGGCTCCGTGGCATTCGCGGTTCACGGTGAAGAACCGAGCCGGATCGGGATATCTCGTCTTCGCCGAGGGTCGCGATTTCGAGATCGCTCATTGCGAACTGACTGACCATCACGACTGCATCACGTTTCACGGACTCGACGGCCTGCGGTTTCATCACAACCTCATCGACAACTTCAACGACGACGGCATCGAGCCAGGGCCGAAGAAGGCTCGCGGGGTGTCATTGATTTATCAGAACCTCATCACCCGGACGCTGAACCCGTTCACGGCTCACGGCGGCAAGCCGGTGCCAGTCGATGCCGAGCCGGGAAGCGGCCTGTTTGTGTTCCGCAATGTCGTCGATCTGCGACAGGGAACTTACAAGGCTCCGCCGAGCGAGCCTGATCCGAGCGGCTCGTTCCTCAATCAGCCGACCGTGCTCGTCTGCCACGATCATGGCAGTCCGGTTCACGCGGTCTACTACGTCTATCACAACACGTTCCTGATGCCGGCCGATGCGTTTCGCGGCTACTACGCCTTTGCATGGGGCGGCCACACGCGCGGGACAACTCGGCGAATCTTCAACAACATCTTCGTGCAAGTCGCAGGAATGCCCAGTCTGAACTTCACTGGAACCAGCGCCGACGACGATTTCCAGACCGATGCCAACTTGCTGTGGGGAGTGCAGGACCGACCGGCGCAGCTCGACGATTTCTTCACGAAGTTTCGCAAGTCCCCGTTGTTCGAGGCGAGCAAGAAGCAATACCCGCCCGGCTGGGGAGCCAACGACCGCGTCGCCGATCCGCAATTCATGTCGCTCGACACCCACGATTTTCGTCTGCAACGTGGCAGCCCCGCGATCGACGCTGGCGTGGCGATCCCCGTCGAATGGCCCGATTCCCTGCGCGACCTCGACACCGGCAAACCGGACCTTGGAGCCTTTCCGCTGGATGCCAAGCAAATGCAAGTTGGCCGAAAGTAGCATGGACTTCATCATGCCGATCATTGGAAAGACCGGCTGGCCGAAGTTCGCGAGGATGTGGCGGACTTGGAAAAGCGAGTGGCCGAACATCCGGATGCGAAACCACCGCGATTGTTTCCTGGCGAGCAACCGGCCGGGCCAGTGCCGAGCGTCGAGTCGGTGACGGTGACGGTGAATTCCCGTAGGTTGGGATTCCATCCCGACCGTGTTCCCTTAAACCAAAAGGTCGGCGCAGAGAACCGCAAGGTCGGGATGGAATCCCAACCTACGGAACTCGATCCGGCGGCCGATGCCACGTTTGTCGTTCGACTCAGCCACGAATCGAAACAGCCATCGGTGGTGCTGCACTACCGGCCGCTGAATCAGACGCTCGATTGGAAGCGGCTCACGCTGCAAAAAACGACGGCCGGGTCGTTTCAAGGGGCCGTCTCGAGCAAAGACATCCTTTCGCGTCACGACTTTCAGTTCTTCGTCGAAGTGCTGACGAGCGATAGCGGCCGCCGGTTTCCGTCCCATCTTGAAGGGCAGCCGTACTTCGTCGTGCCAGTGCGGCGGAATTGATTCGACACCAGTCGCGAACGACGTCACGCCGAACGACTCCGTTCGCCTGCCGCAGTGGCTGGTAAGACGTTGAACTCTGAAAAAGCCGTTGTGCCGCCGCAGTCAGGTGAAACGCCTGGTTTGGCGTGGCGTGCGCCTGCCGAGGGTCAGTGAAAAACAACAGGCACGTCTCCACTCCGACGGTCCGGCTTGGTCGCGGTCACCAGAGGTGCCATCAACCGCCATCCCAGTCGTCGGCGGGCAACCTCATTCATCCCCATTTTGGCAAGCTGGGCCTGGTATTGCCGCGTGCCCCGCACGTCGACGATCAGCAACCGGCCGCCCGGACGCAGCACCCGGACCGCCTCGCTGACGGCCTTCTCCCGGCCGGCACGTCCGCTGATGTTGTGGATCGCAAAATTGGAGACAACCACGTCAAAGCTCTCGTCTTCAAAGGGCAGTTCCCTCATGTCTGCCGTGTGCAAATCGACCCGATCCGTCACCCCTTCGGCAACGGCGTTCCGCCGGGTCGCGTCGAAGGAATTGCCTGACTGATCGGCACGTCGCCACAGGTCCACGCCCACCGCCCGGCCCGAGGTCAAGTGGCGGGCGGCCAAGAGCAGCACCACACCCCGGCCGCACCCCAGGTCGAGGATTCGCTCATCTCCCCGCAGGTTCAACTGCCCGAGCAATTCGGCCCAGGCCGCGAACTTGCCTCGCAGCGTGGTGTGGAGGTAGGCCGCATCGACGGCCGAGATGAACGTGAAACCCAGCCAGAACCTCAACTTGCCGGTGGTGACGGCCAAGACCAGGTAAAAGATGGCGAAACCGGTCAAGAAGGCCGGGCCGAGGGGGGCGTCAATCCCATACGAACCACGTCGTCGAGAGGGCACACGCTCAATCATCGGATTGGCTTTCTAGTCCTGGGCCTGACTTCACGACGCCGAGGCGGCTGCCCCGCACGGCCTCTCTCGATGATCGTGCCAGTGGGTCTTGTCACACAGTATCGGAAACGAACTTGCCTGCAAGGATTGACTGACGCACTTGGGTCACGCATCAACAACGACAGTCGCCGAGATCGCCCGCGCGGGCTCTGCCAAACCGTTCGGAACACTGATCGGTGCTCATCAACGCTGATGGCATGAGGAGTTCGCTTCATTCGCGTCGATGAGTGCCGATCAGCGTTCCGAATCCCGTCCACTCGTCGCCCGGAAGAGACCCAACGAGCCGATGCTTGGCAGAATAATTTGACGCGCCAGATTATCTTTCTGTCAGCCAATTTTCTGTCGAACTGGGGGAGCACTCGTCATGGTTCAGCGATGGTGGATTCTGGGTTGCGCGTTGACGATCTTCTGCGTGGAGACATCCACCTCGCACGCTCAAAAGACGGCGGCGAAAAAACGGCGGCGAAAAAAGGACGCTCCGCCTGCGTTGAAGTTCCCGCCGACGTTGCCCAACGGCGAACGAGTCGTCACCGACAAGAGCGAGGCGTTTCTCAAACCGACCGAGACGATCGACAAAGACGTGGCCATCGCCAAGACGCCGCCGACGGTCGATTTCTTGTACTTCCCCGGCCAGGACTATCCGGGGAACCCGTGGTCGAATTGGGGCGACAGTCTCGCGATCAACGGCTTGCGCGAGGTCTGCATCGGCTATGGATACTGCTCCGGCCAAGAGGCGGTCGTTCATTTCGGACTCGGCAATGTGGGCCAAGTTGATGTCGAAGTCGAACTCCCGCACGGACGTGGCACGCTGCGCAAGAAAGATGTCACCGCGAACCAACGAATCATTGTGACGCCCTGACTTCGTTCGGTTTGGGCGGAATCCGGTTCGGTGAAACTGGCGACTCTCCGAAAAATGCCGTCTTGTCCCGTTTCGGGGATCGAACTAGAGTGCAAAGCGTGGATTTTACGGGACTTTCCTCTGCATTCGATGACGGCTGCTGAATCGTGGCACTCACGGAAATCGACCGCACACTGCTGAAACGCTGCCTCTCCGAAGAACCCGGAGCGTGGAAGGATTTCGTCGATCGGTTCATCGGCTTGTTCGTGCATGTCATCAACCACACGGCTCATGCGCGCAGCGTGCCGGTGTCCGCGGACGACGTCGAAGACATGTGTGCGGAAGTCTTCGTGACATTGCTCTCGAGCAATTACTCCGCGTTGCGGCAGTTTCGCGGCAAGAGTTCGCTGGCCACTTATTTGACCGTGATCGCTCGGCGGATCGTCGTGAAGGAGATTACTCAGCGACGATTGTCCGAAGCGCTGGGTCACGTCGCCGCTCATGGAGCTTCCGTTGAGGCGGCGAATGCCGTCACGTCGGACTCGCAGCGCATTGAGAATCGTGAGGAGGTCGCTCGGTTGCTCAGCGGTCTGCCGCCGCGCGAGGCGGATGTGATCCGACAGTTTCACCTCGAAGGGAAATCGTACCGCGAGATCAGCAACTCGCTGGGCATCCCGGAGAACTCGATTGGCCCGACCCTCAGCCGCGCCCTCGAACGGATGCGGCAGCGAACGTGACGCCTTCGTCGAATCCTGGAAACAAGCCGCCTCTGATGAGCTCGACCTACGCCGCCTGTGCCGAACACGTTCGCCGCTTGCACGCGGCCGTGCGGCAGTTGGAAGCTCAGAGCTGCTCGCTGCAACTCGCACCGCTGATCGGCCGCGAATGGTTTGAACTGCTCGAACGAAAGCTGCTGCCGCAACTGACCGACGATGCCTTTCTGGTCGTGGCGGTCGTCGGTGGGACGAACATTGGCAAGAGCGTGATCTTCAACCACCTCGCCGGTTGCCGAGCTAGCGCGACATCGCCGTTTGCATCCGGGACCAAGCATCCGGTCTGTCTCGTGCCGCCGGACTTTGAGCGGCGACATGATCTGCACTCGATCTTTCGCGGGTTCGACTTGCACGAGTGGACGCTCGCCGACGCCGCGCTCGAAGATCACCCCGAACATTTTTTGTATTGGCGGACGAGCGAATCAACGCCGTCGAATTTGCTGATCCTCGACACGCCCGATATCGACGGCGACGTCCGCGTGAACTGGGAACGCGCCGACAACATTCGCCGCAGCGCCGATGTGCTGGTCGCGGTATTGACTCAGCAGAAATACAACGACGCGGCGGTCAAACAGTTCTTTCGCAAAGCGGCCGACGAAGACAAAGCCGTGCTGGTCGTCTTCAACCAAGTGCTGCTGCCTGACGACGAAGCCTACTGGCCGATTTGGTTGCGAACGTTTTGCCAAGAAACCGGGGTTCAGCCGGAGTTCGTCTATCTCGCCCCGGCTGATCGCCGAGCTGCCGAAGAGAATCGGCTTCCGTTCTATGTGGGGCACGTTTTCAACGTGCCCGGATCGGACAGG
>JAYVQJ010000703.1:0-6174 GCA_043777235.1 Planctomycetia bacterium | reverse complement strand
CCCAACGAAACATTGATGTCGAATGTGACGGCGACCGCTGGCACAGCAATCCACAAAGGGCCGCCTACGACAATGACCGCAACAACTTTCTCGAACAGCGGGGCTGGCACGTTCTCCGTTTCAACACCGGCCAACTGACAAAAGATCTGCCCGGCTGTGTGCGCAAGGTGTCCACAACGGTGAACCGGTGCGGCGGCCTGCTGCGCTTCGATGACTCGATCAAATCAGTCCCGATCACTGAGCCTGATGGGACAAAGCAATTGCGGTTGTTCTGACGAGATGATGAGCGATTCCCAATTCATCCCACCAGCGCTGACTGTGATTTGTGAGTCGCTGGCTGACGACGCATCCGCCTCCCATTAAGGCAAACGGAATTGAGAACCTTTGGTTCTCAGGGTTTTGGTGTCGGTCTTTCGGAAGCGATGCGGACTATCGGAATCGCAACTCGCCACCGATGGTGAATCCCTGCCAGACCATTCGCTGGAAGCTGGCATCCGCCACAATCGCGGCGGGGTTCGCCGAACCATTGTCGTTGTAATAGATGTTGTTCGCGGGCCGAGAAATTCCGTTCGCCACCATGATCTGATAGCTGCCGAACAGCGAGAAGTTATCGCGAAGATTCAACTTGCCGTAGAACGAGAAATCCCCGATCGGAGCGAAGTGGCTACCCTTCTGCGTCGTATTGACGGCAGGATCGCCGGCGCTTCGCAGATGGAGAGTGCCGACTGACGCACTGTAGTTGTTCACGCCGAAGGCAACCTTCGGCTCGAAACCAACGGTCAGCCAGCGGTGGACCATCTCCAACCGCAGACCGATCTGCGGTGCGTAGACGCGATTGTTTGCGTCTGAGTCGATGAAGCTGGTCAGCGGGGAGGCCAATTGCCCTTGTTGATTGAACACGCCGATTTGATGGAGCGCTTCGTGAAAGTCGATGTATCGAAATCCAACCATTGGACGTGTGACGAAGCCTTCCTCATACGGTGACTTCGCGACCCAGTTGGCTTCCGCTCCAAACATCTGAGTGTTCTGAGTCACCTGAAATGAGCTGTCATACAGAAACACGTTGTTGCTGGGCTGTCCGTTGAGCAAAGTACTGGTCGCGTATTGAATCTGAGTTTCCGGCGCGAGCACCGGAGCAGGAGCCACTGCCAAAAACTGACTACTTTGCGCACGGTTGAAGATGAAGTAGTTCGCCTCCAACGCTCCCGCGTTCGTATTCAACCCGATGGTGCCGCGAAATCCTTGAACGTTTCGGAAATGCAAAGCACTCGTTGTCGGAACTTGAGCCGTCGCTGGCTGACCGGCCACCGTCGCTTGAAACGGAATCGACGGATCAACAACACCGGCAACCGCAGAACCCAACAGTGCATTGCCAGGCCCGTCGAAGTTCCATTGCAGGTATTCACCTCGCAACCACATTGATTTCGCCGTGGCTGTTAGAAAGCGATCGAATGGCGAATCTTCGTAATCAAATCCTTTGTCGCCGGAGATTTGCTCCGTGATCAATCCATCTGGTCCGGCCCCGTACTGAGGGTTGGCCGCAGGCGAACCCTCTGCGTAATTGTCGTACGCGGGCACGCCCCACGCCGGCCAACTGTTTGAGGCGTCGTATGGAGCGGGAGCGTAAATCCGCGACGACGCGATCGTGCCGGGAGGCGGTTGGCCTTGCGCCGTTGCCGACGCGACCAAGCTCCAAAACCCAAGCACGCAGACTGCGAGGCGGCTGCGCATAATCCTCTTCCTGCCTGAACGACCAATCTCGAAGGCCCGGTTGTGAAACCAGACCATCCGCCATGACGACATGGCGGGATGTACCACGAGTATCGGACGTGACAATCAGAGAACTTGGGCGAAATCTTCCAGTCGTAACGAGAGGATGACCCAACTGACTCTGAGAGAATCTCCGTCAAGCAGATTCTGCCGTAGTTACCAATGAAAAAAGACCCTCAACGGCGAAAGGCCAATGACTTGGATTGGTTGACGTGCGGGAGGCTGAGTACAGAGTGGGTCAGACTGTAATCAGAAAATGCAGATCAAAAACCAAGTCAAAGAAGGCCCATGTGCCCGTTGAGGGTCTCGGCTGGGACGATTGATGCAGCGAAACTAAAGCAGACGTCATGCCAAATCAGGAATCTTGTCGGCGCTGAGGCTCATAATCTCTAAGTGACTTAAATTGATAGAGTTGTCGATCTGCTTGATTGCAGTCTCGGCGCTGGAGTCTTACAAATTCGGCGCTTGTTTCAACGATTTCAGCGCCGAGAACTCACTCGATGAACCCTCATCCTTGGTCCGACAAAGCGTTTGTTGCCATCTCTGGCAGCCTCGTTTTGTTGTATTGCGTGGTTGTTCTGTCCTTCGTCGCAACGGTCCCGGACCTCCGCGTCCGGGTGCTGTTACATGATGAAGGGGACTCTCCTTCAGAACCAGGGATTGTGATTCGAGAGGTTCCAGGAATCCGTTGCCGGGGTGAAACGCCAGCAACGGGTGACGTCCTTCAACGAATCGGGGACCAGCCGATCCGAACCTTCAACGACTTCGCTCGGAGTTTTCTGCAAGTTCATCGAAGCCAAGTTCCGCGTGAGGGAATGCTGAACGCTGGAGATGATCCTTCACTTGTCCGGGAGCCGCTTCCCAAATTGGTTGAGCTCAAGACCGGCGAACGGTTAATCGAAGTCGAGTTCCTTCACGACGGAGTCACGCGGACCACTTGGGTCTTTGTGCAATCGTTGCCGCTGGATGAGGTGTTGCTGACTCTTGTTTGGTTTCTATTGCAGTTGGTGATCACTGTGGTCGGTGCGCTTTCCGTCTGGCAACGCCCGTTTGATCGTCCAGCACGTCTGTTCTTTGCGATGTGTGTTGTCACCCTCGGCGCATTTGTCGGTGGTTTTCATTGGTGGATCGTCGCAAGTTCGCTGTTACTGAACATTCCGTTTGTGGCCTGTGCTCTGTTTGTTCCCGTCGTCTCGCTGCATTTCTTTTTGACTTACCCGCGACGGACTTGGCCGCTGACACAGTTTCCACGTGTGGCGCTCGGTGGACTCTATTTGGTTCCAACGGTCACCTTGTTTTGGATGACCGGACTCTTGGGGTACGTCCAGTGGCTCAGTCAGGGCGGATCGTCTGAGGCAACCCAAACGGTGTTGCGGTTGCTCGCGAACCTTCACGACGGGATCTATCTCTATCTCACGTTTGCGTCGGGTTGTTTTCTCGTGATGCTGGCCGCGTTGGCTCAGGGCTACTTGCGAACCGCGAATCCCGTGGAACGGAATCAGTTGAAATGGATGTTCTGGGGTGGAGTCTCTGCGATTCTACCTGTCGGATACACATTGTATTTGGCGCTGTTCGATCGCGTCGAGTTTGCTCTCGGACGAGCAAAGGTGGCGATGTTCTTGGCCAGCCTGTCGTTCATGCTGGCTTACGTCGTCGCGATGCTGCGATTCAAGTTGATGCTGATCGATCAGATCGTCAGCAAAGGGATGCGATACTACGCGGCCAGCCTGGGGCTGACTGCTGTGTTTGCGGGATTGATCTCGTTGGGTGGTTTGACCGTCAATTTTTGGAATGCGGGCGGGACTATGATTCCGGGGCGGCAACAGATCTTGTTGTTGGGGGCGGTGCTCGCGGTGGCAGTCACGATGTTGTTGTGGGGCCGAGATCGGCTGCAACAGCTCATTGATCTGCGTTTCTACCGAGAGAAATATCAACTCGACAAAGCCATGCAACGCATCAACCGGGCGGTCGAGCGAGTTGTCGACCGCGAGACATTGGCACACCGGATGATTGGTTCGTGCCGTGAAGTGCTCCGCGCTGACCGGATCGCCGTCTATTTGCGAGATGCCGAGCGGCCTTCGTTCCAGTTAATCGCGGTTGAAGGTGCTTCTGATTTGCCTGAGCAGATCGTAGCGGACACCGAGCTGATGCAGACGTTGCAAACCGAGTCGGCGATTGCACGGTCAATGAATCCGCTGCTGAGCGGTCCACCGTCGGCGCAACAACTTCTGCGTAGCCTGCGAGCGGAGTTGTTGTACGCCTTTCTGAGCGACGGCGAGTTGGCCGGAGCCGTCGCGCTCGGACCAAAGCAGAACGGGACGCCGTATACGGCCGAGGATCTGACGTTCCTCAATGCCTTGGGACAAATCACGAGCGTTGCGTTGCACAGCGTCAAGGTGCATCAAGACGTTTCGCGACTCAACGAGGAGATGCAACTCAAAGTCGAGAAGATCGACGAACAGCGGCGTGTGATCACGATGCTACAGCAGGAGATTCGGACGACTCAGGCAGGGGATGCACCGCCGAAGCCGGAGCCTTCTGCGGAGGACTTCGAGCGGGGACACATCATTGGAAGCAGTCCGGCGATTCAGCGGGTGCTCGATACGGTTCGCAAGGTCGCTCAGAGCGAATCCTCCGTGTTGGTCACGGGGCCGAGCGGCACCGGCAAGGAGTTGCTCGCACATGCGATTCACGTCAACAGTTCGCGGCGGAAGGGGCCGATGGTCAGCGTACATTGTGCGGCATTGTCTCCAGGCTTACTCGAAAGCGAATTGTTTGGACACGTCAAAGGAGCATTCACGGGAGCACACAAAGACCGGGTCGGACGCATTGAGTCCGCCCACGGCGGCACGTTGTTTCTGGACGAAATTGGCGACATCTCGCTGGAGACGCAGATCAAGCTGCTGCGTGTGTTGCAGACACGGACGTTCGAAGCCGTCGGCGGCACGCGCACCGTGCAAGTGGATGTGCGGCTGATCGCGGCGACGCATCAAGACTTGAAAAGGCTGATCTCCGAGGGAAAGTTTCGCGAGGATTTGTTCTATCGGTTGAATGTCATCAGCATCGCGCTGCCGACGCTGGCAGAACGGAAGGAAGACATTCACGAACTGTCGCTGCACTTCTTGAAGCGTTCGTCAGGGCGACTCGGCAAAACGATCACGCAACTTGAGGACGATGCACTCGACGCACTCAAACGGTATTCCTGGCCCGGCAACATTCGGGAATTGGAGAACGTTCTCGAACGGGCCGTCGTGCTCGCGGAGGGGGAAAGCGTCACGATGCACGATCTGCCGCGTGAAGTGCTCGAATGGCGATCGCATCCCGTGAGGTCGGCTTTATCACGATCGCTCACGGAGCCGAAATCGGGCAGTGGAATTCGTCGTGAGCGCGGCGAAGAGTCGATCGCGGTCGGCGTCGCCACGTTTGCTCGTGGAACGCTCAATGAGTTCGCGGAGCGTGAGACCATTGAAGCGGCCTTGCGAACTGCCAACGGCAACAAGGCCGAGGCCGCGCGGTTGCTGGGCATTCCGCGCAGCACCTTGTTCAGTAAGCTCCGCAAGTACCGCATCAACAAGCCACGTTGAGCAATCTCAATAGGTCACACTCGCTTGCGCCAGCGAGCCGGAGGGCGTTAGCCCCCGGACCTTTCCGCCCTCAGATTGTCCGGGAGGCTAACGCCACCCGGCTCGCCGAGATCAATCATCGCGTGATGCTGACGGGGCTTGAGTTCTGCTTTTGGGAATTGCGATTGTTCATACCTATCGAATGCGGTACATGGCCCGCGATTTTTCTGCCAGATTTCCCCTCGCTTCGTTCGTAGGTTGGGCACTCTTGCCCGACCGTGCCTCGCTGCGGACGGGCAAGAGTGCCCATCCTCCGACTCACCTCCGTGCATTTCACACACGATCACGTCTTGGTTCCTTCCGTGATGCCTCGTTGTCGGTGAAGTGTCATCTCGTCATCAGCCGGAACGCGCTAGCGTCCGGTTCACGGGAAACAAGACTCTTGCTGGTGGTATGAGCATCGACGGAATTCTCGAAAGGCAGGATGCCATGCGGTTCTTCGATTGGTTGGCGAAGTGGGTGAATGGAAACCCGTCGGCGCGTGGCGAGCGACGGCGGCGTGACCATCAACGGCGAATCGCGATGATGTCGGAGCGTTTGGAGACTCGGCAATTGCCGGCCGTGTTCACGGTGCGGCCGGAGGGGCAGGCGGGGAGTTTGCGGGACGCGGTCACGCGGGCCAATCAGAATCGGCAGTCGGATGTGATCCAGTTATACCGATCGCAGAAAATAACTGCGCTGCGTGAAGCGCTCGGCTCATCACGCGGAGCGATGATGGCTACGTAGCCGTCACCGCTCCGCGTGACGAGCCGAACGGGAAAACGCGCAGTTATTTCTTGCG
>JAYVQJ010000702.1:0-6178 GCA_043777235.1 Planctomycetia bacterium | reverse complement strand
AGCGGTGCTGACACACCGCACTCCACTGGTTATTTCTTGCCGCTCTTTTCGAGACGATTGAAGTATTCATCCAAGCCGGTGCGGAATTCTTCGGGAAGCTTCGGTCCCGAATCTCCCGTCGCTTGTGAGACGCCGTGATCCTCGCGGACTTCCTTGTCGTTGACTCCGTTGCCGATCAGCGTCAAAGCGGAATCGTTGGTCGTCCCGCTTCCGCCGCCGCCGGGATCAGCACCACCTCCGCCGCCACCTTTCGGATTGATCCGTTTCGATTTCAGCAGCAGCTCGATCGCTTCCGTCTCGGCCGCGATTGCGGGTCGGCCGGTGTCGGCACTCGCCAGTATCGCCTTCGCGTCGAGCATCACTACGCCGACTTGTCGCAGGAGATTGATCTCCTTGCCAAATTCTTCCTCGCCATTTTCGAGGGCACGGATGCGATCAACGACGTTATCGACTCGCTCACCGAGCTTGTGCTGGGTTTCAGAAAGTTGCCCAGCTTGTTTGGCGTGTTCTTCGGACTTGATCGCCGGCTTGGCTTGTTCGGCGACGCGGGTTTCTTCTCGCAGATTCACTTCGCCTTCGAGGATTTGCAGAACTTCCAGAACGATGGATGGCGGCAAACTGCCGCGCGATTTGCCGCCGGGTCAGGTGCCCCCCTTCGTCGGATCGACCAGATCCTCCGCCCAACGATCCATTGCGTCAGACCAGAATTCCGTTTGCGCGATCGACAGGCCGTTCTCTTTCTTGAGGTCGTCGCCGAGTTGCCGCAGGCCGCCGATGACGTCCTGTGCTCGCATGTCGTCGAGCACCGCTTTGAATGACATCATCCGCCGCCGCTCGAAGTACGCCTGCAAGTCGTCCATGATGTTCGAGACCGTCTGGCTGCTCTTGGATTCGAGCGTGACCAGTTCGCTAAACAACTTCGTGGCCGATTCCTTTGCCGCGTTCGGAGGCAGTCCAAACGCATCGCCGACCTGATCGCCGATGCGGCCACCGATCTTGTACTGCAGCCGCGACTCGGCCTTCAGTCGTTTGACCAACGTGCTCCCTTCGAGATTCGCGAGCACCTTATTGAGTTCGTCCGCGAGCTTCTCAAACTCAGCGAGCAAGTCTTGTTGCTCTTTGACCGCCTCGTCGACCTTCTGATCGGCCGGGCACGAGTCCGGCCCTTTCTTCGGCGGTCCAATCAGTGTTGTGCCCGGCAGACCGAGACTCGGTTTGCCCGCCGGCGGTGGCGGAGACGAACCGTTTTTGTCGTCCTTCTTCGCGAAGCCGTGAGTCGATTCGACATCGTTCACCGACGGCACTTTGGTCGGTGGCTTCTTCTCTTTGTCCTTCGGATCAGGATCGCTCGGCGAACTGGCCGCGGAGGCCCGTGTTTCGCCAACCTTCGGAGCTTTGTTGCTGGGGGACTCGGAATTCGAGGCCGTCTTCGGAGCCTGCGCCGCTTGCTTGAGCAAGTCCGCAACGGACGGCATCCGGTTGCCGGAGATGTCCTTCATGATCTGCAACATCTCGGCCCACTTTTCCAAGTGACCGACACCGATCTCCGGATTGCGCATCGCTTGCTTCACCAAGTCTTCGCCGTTCGCAACGAGGTTCGACAGCCGGCGTCCGTTCGCTCGTTCGGCGGCGGCTTGACCGTCGATCTTCTTGCGATTCTCCGGCTGATCCAAATCGCTCGGCGAGAGTTCTCGCAATGCTTTGTTCGTTTCATGCAACGCCATCTCCTTGTCGCGAACTTCGAGCGACTGCCGATGCCACTTGCTCAGCATCTCCGTCACCCAGATCGCGTGCTGCTCGGCGTTGAGCACATAGAACGTGTAAGTCGGCGAATAGACTCGCTCGCGACCGGGAAAATAATCCTCGGCGAACAATCGCACCTGTATCGGTTGCGGTTCGATGCCCAGCGACGACGCCGAGAACGTGCCGGCCAATTCGAGTTGTTCTTTGTCTGCTCCGCCGGCCGCAAGGATGCGTTCCCCCTTCGCCGGGTTCTTGAAGTTCGTTGTGTCGATCCCTTGCCAGTCGATGCCGACTTGTTTGACACCGAAGTCGTCCTGAGCACGAACCTTGAAGTTCAACGCTTCCGAATCGAGCACGACTTTTTGCCGCGGCAAGTCTTCGGCAGACAGCGACGGGGCTTCGTCCTCGCGGCTGTTGATCGTCAGCGTGAACGGCTCTTTGCCGGCCAGATCGTTTTGGTCCCGCCAAGTGAATTCAACTTTGCGAGACTCTTCGACGCTGACGCTGGGACTGACGATCTTCTCTGATTTCGGCGTGATCGGTTTGCCGTCCAATTGCGCGGAAGCCAACGGACGGCTGGCTGTCGCCGTAAACGTCGCGCTGCTTCCCTTCACCAGCGAGATCGTCCCGCCACGCACGTCTTTGTGTTGCGGCTTGTCTCGGCCGAGATACTCCGGCAACGCGACATCCGCTCCGATCGAAGCCAGTTCCGGCCGCAGCATCGGCTGCACGCGCACTCGTTGCGAAAGATCGCCGATGCGGACGCTCAACCAGCCGTCGTCGATCTGACCGGGGAGTTCAAATTCGTAACGCCCCCCTTCACGCAATCGCGAGACGACAGGATGTTGTCCGCCGAGTTGCGCTTCCGCTCGATCCGGTCGCCACACAGTGTCTTTTGCCAATGTGATCCCGACCGTGAACGGCTCGCCGTGAGCCACCACTTGGTGATTGTTGAGCTGTTCGATTTTCGTGAACGTGTATCGCGGAGTGTTTCCCCACGGCATCAGGAACCGCGCCCAAGCATTTGTCGCCGCCGCCGGGAAGATCGCCAACAACAAGACCGCGATCGTCAACGCGACTCCCGCCAGGATGCCACGACTGCGATGCTTCGGATTCGGTACCGAGTCGCTGAAGTCACGCTTCGTCGCGACCTCGGCCACTTGCTTCACCGCCGCTTCGCACAACGCCAACGACCGAGCCTGCTCGCTCTCGCTGTGAATCAGTTCGATGATCCCCAGCAACTGATCCCCAACGCTCGGATGCTTGCGGCTGAGCAACCGCGCAAGCTGCTCCAGCTTCCGCTGCCGCCAAATCCAGCGATGCAAGGCGAGCGGGATCAACCCACACCCGACCATCGCCGCCACGAAGATGCCCAGCCGCACCTCCCACGGCGTGTCGAACACTCGGTCCAACACGAACGTCGCCAGAAACGCGATCAGGATGCCGATGACGGCTCCGCAGACCGCCTCGACCAATTTGATCGTCCAGACGCGCCGACGAAAGTCGAGCAACTGCGTCTGCAACGATTCCGGCAACTGCAACCGATGATGAGCAAGACTCATAGCACCGTTCTCCTATTCGTGATCACGGGCACCTGTTCGACGGGCGAGGATCATATCAGTCCAACAACCTTTCGACCCACCCAAAAGACACCAAGTAGCAGCACTAAAAGTCCGGCATAGAGCGGATGGCTCCAGAGTTGGACGCGGCGGCTGGACGGTAAAGGTTCCGGGAGATTCGCCAGTGATTGCACGATTTGTTCGAGCTTCGACGGGTCGAGTTGTTTGCCTCGCGTGACGCGGGCGATTTCTTCGAGGACTTCCGGTCGAGCCGGTTTGCCGACTCGTTCGGCGGCGACACCTTGCACGAAGAAGGACGTTTCGAGCGTCGCGTTCGTTTGTTTGCAGAGCAGCGTGACCTCGTGCTTGCCCGGCTCTTCGGCGGTGAAGCGGCTGTGGAAGACGCCCCACTCGTCGCCGGCCGAGGTGAATCGCACGGTCTCTGCCTTGCCGGACGGGGCTACGATGCGCGCGGTCACGTCGCCATTCGTCAGTGGTTCGCCGCTGCGTTCCATCACGTTCGCGTGCAGTGCGAGCGTCTGTCTCATTTGCGGCTGATCGGGCGAGTAATACAGTCGCATGGTTTCGCCCTTGGCCATGTTTCTCTGGTACGCCATCCAGCGGACGACCTGGCCCCAGAAGCGATAGTGATATTTGTCTTCGACTCCTTTGCGCCAGCGCCACGCGCCGTCGGTCCCCATGAACAAGACTTTGCCCGCTCCGAACGTGCGAGTCACCAGCAGCGGCAAGCGGCCGTGCTCGTTGGTGATGTCCTTGTGGACGGCGAGCACTTCGCTGCCCGCCTTCGCTCGCACGACCGGCGCGTACCACTGAAAGCCCGGCAAGTCTTCCCACACTTCCATGTTGTCGTCCGTCGTGTCGGCCAGCTTCGTGAGCAAGCTGCGGCGTCCGAGCTCTGTCAGTTCAAAGTGCCCCGGTGTTCGCGAACCCCAACCGCTCGGCTGACCTTCATCAAGCAGCACCGGGCTGAGATCGCCGACTTCGGTGTCGACTAACGAGAACTGCCGGCCCTGCATCCCCGGCATGAAGACGAGACCGCTCGCTTGATGCTCGACCAAGCCTTTGAGCAACCGGCATTGCTCTTCCGTCAGTTGACCGTCATCGAGACCAACGTCGCCGAGAAACACAACGTCGAACTTCGATAGCTCATCGAGTCCGGTCGGAAACTGTTTGATGTAGTCCTTATTCCCGCCGCCGACTTTGCTCAGCCCCGGATGAAACAGCAGGCACGAAACCTCGACGCCGGGATCGCGCGACAGGGCGTTGCGGAGATAGCGATACTCCCAGCGCGGGTAAGACTCGACGACCAGCACTTTCAGTTTCTCTTCGCGAATGACGATCGGAGCCGTCAGCTTGTTGTTGTCGATCAGCGTCTCGTCGCTGTGTTTGGGGACATCGAGCGTCAGCGTGTAGTCACCGGTCGTCTTCGGTTTCCAGATGATCCACTCGCTGGTCCGTCCCATCGCCGCGATGCGAACCTCTTTCGTGAGTTCCTCGCCGTCGGATGTCTTGAGCGACACCGTCAAAGTCGTGTCACGCGGCAGCGAGCTTTCAATCGCAAACGGAATCCGCACCGACTTCCCCGCGATGCCGAACGTCGGCGCGTCGAGACTCAGCAGATCGAGATCAGGCAACCGAGTTGGACTTCCGACCGGCACGGTGAAGACCGGCACTCCCTTCAACCGCAATCGGGACGCCGCCTGCACCGGAGGCAGACCCTCGTTCCAATCGCCGTCCGAAATCAGCACGACGCCCAACAGATTCTTGAACTTCTCAGGAGCCTGTGCGAGCGGATCATGCAGATCGGTCCCGTGTCCCGGCTGAGGTGATGCGAACGGTTGAATGACGACATTCATCCGCTCATTCAGCTTTGCCCACGCCGACGCTTCGATCATTCCGGCGATCGCTTCTTTGCGAGCCATCAGTGACGAATTCTGTAGTCCGACTTGGCCCAAGTCGGAATTCATTTCGCCACTCGAACCCGGACTTCGGCGAAGTCCGGCCACACTCGGCGACACATCCCGAGTCTCCATGCTGGTCGAATCATCCCACAGCACCGCGATCGAGGGCTTGTCGTCCGGCCGATATTCCTCGACCCATTCCGGCTGATTGAACATCACCGCCGCGAGCATGACAGCCACCAGCCGCAGCAATTCCAACAAGCCGAACGACGATCGAAACCCGCTCCGTCGCCACGCCACCCAGCAGAATCCCGCCGCGACCAACACCGCCACGACCGACACCGTCAGCGATCCCGGAGTCCACAAAAACGTGAGTGAGCGAGTCGAGTTCATGAGTTTGTTTGCATTTGCCCCGGAGGGGCGTGTCGTTTCGCCCCGAAGGGGCGCAGGAATAAAGCCGTGGGCGCAAGCCCACGGTTACGGGAACACAATCGTGTTCAAAGCCCCGAAGGGGCGACGGATGATTCGGGCAAATTTGAATTCGTTCGGTTACGTCGCCCCTTCGGGGCTGCAAATCCTCTTATCGCCATTCACCGGGGGCTTGCGCCCCCGGCTTTATTACTCCGTCCCTTCGGGACTTACTCCACCGGATCGACGCGAATCGCCATCATCAATCCCACAAATATCGCTCGTCGTACTCAACCTCGTGTTTGACCAACAGGTCCAAATACTCTGCTTGAAAATCCTGCTTTGCATGATGGTCCTTCTGGCTGCAGATGTATTCCGTCACTCGTTCGATCTGCGACCGACTGACGGTGAAGGCACCATAGCCATCCTGCCAACCAAACTTGTGAATCTTCCACTTCTCCTGGTTGATCCACTTCGATGAGTTGGCCTTCAATTGACGGAGAAAATCCGAAACGGCAACCGTCGGTCTGAGCTTCACCAACAAAT
>JAYVQJ010000701.1:0-6181 GCA_043777235.1 Planctomycetia bacterium | reverse complement strand
GCGAGATGCCGCAGGCCAAGCCGCACGGATGACGAGGTCGCCAGCACGATGCTCGCCTCGGTTGCCGCCAGCGTTTCGGTCAGTGATTGCCGAATCGCATCGCTCGTTGCCAGCGACAACTTCACGATCAGGCCGCTGTCGCTGAAATTGACTCCGGCGGCAATGACATCTTCGAGGTCCGGGTCGAGCGTCAGCACTCGCAGTACGCGCTGCTCGTCACGATGCCGTTGGCAAATCGTGCGAGCCAATGCCGAGCGAACGTACTCGGTCAGCAACACCGTGTTCTGTGTCCGTTCGGCATAGTTGCCGAGCGTTTCCAGAACCGTTTCGAGGTCGCGAATCGGCACTCGCTCACGCAGCAGGTTCTCCAAAACCTGATGCACCTGAGCCGGCTTGAGCAGCGACGGCACCAACTCGTCAACGACCTTGGGCGACGTCAGTCGCAAGTGGTCGAGCAAGCCATGCACCTGCTGCCGAGTCAGCAACTCCGCCGCGTGTTCACGAACGACTTCGTGTAAGTGCATGAACAACGCATCGGTCGGATTTTGCACCAGATAGCCGAGCAATTCCGCGTGATCGCGCTGAGCCGGTTCAATCCAAACCGCCGGCCGATCCGTTACCGGATCGACGGTGCGTTGTCCGGAGAGTTCGCCCGCGACGAACGACGTTCGAACCGCCAGCAACCGATCGACGCGAGCTTCGCCGGCTGCGACCGGAATCCCGCGCAGTTTCAGTTCGTAGGCAAACGGTTCAGCTCGGAGGTTGTCCTTGATCCTCATCTTCGGCAGCAACATGCCGAGTTCATGTGCGATGTGAGTGCGAACTGCCGAAATCTGAGCCAGCAAATCGCCGCTCTGCGCGAGCGTCACGAGTCCGGGACCGATCGTCAGTTCCATCGGATCGACCCGCAGAAAATCTTCGACCTTCGGCTGCGGCTTCTCGTTCGTGGCCGCAGCGACTTGAGTCGTCTCTGTCTGTGTACTCGGCTTGCGAAGCATCGTGCCGACGATCGCACACCCGGCCGCCATCGCGATCAGCGGCAGCGCGGGAAGCCCCGTAAAACTCATCGCCGACAAAAACGCCGCCGCGAGGAACATGACTTCGGGATGCCGAAACGTCTGCCCGATGACGTCGCGCCGCAGATTGCTCTCGCTTGATGAGCGAGTCACGATCAAACCGGCCGCCAGCGAAATCAAAAACGCCGGGACTTGGCTGACCAGTCCGTCGCCGATCGTCAGCCGTGTGAAAACGTCCGCTGCTTCGCCGATCGGCATGTCGTTCTCGAATACGCCCATGTAGAGACCGCCGACGATGTTGACCGCCATGATGACGAGTCCCGCGACCGCGTCGCCACGCACGAATTTGCTGGCTCCGTCCATCGCCGCGTAGAAATCGGCCTGCCGAATCAGATCGTCCCGCCGCTGCCGAGCTTGTTCGTGCGTGATCGATCCGGCGTTGAGGTCCGCATCAATCGCCATCTGCTTGCCAGGCAAGCCGTCGAGTGCGAACCGAGCGGCGACTTCGCTGATGCGTGTCGCTCCCTTCGTGATCACTAAGAATTGAATCGCCACGATGATCGAGAAAATCACAATGCCGACCGCGATCTGATCGCCGGTCACGAACTGTCCGAACGCCTCGATCACTTTGCCGGCCGCTTGCGTTCCGTCGCTTCCGCCGCGCGTCAAAACGAGTCGAGTTGAAGCAACGTTCAAGACCAATCGAGCCAGCGTCGTCCCCAGCAATAACGCGGGAAAAGAGCTGAATTCCAGCGGCCGGCCGACGTAAACCGTCGTCAGCAGAATCAGCACGGACGCGGTGATGTTCGCGGCCAACAACAGGTCCATCAGCATCGGCGGCAACGGCGTCACGAGCGCAACGACCGACGCCACGATCAGCACGGGGAATAACATCCCGCGCGATTCGCGCAACCACGAACGCGGACCATCCGCTGACGGCGGCATCCATGCCTCCGAGACAAGCTGAGGGAAGAAATTGAGGAAGGATTCAACGACGTGAAGGTGAGCCAACCAAGCGGCCGGCTCGGAGAGGGGCGGATTGATAAATGAATTATGAAGGTGAGTCGAGAGCGGTTTGCGAGGTTCTGAAACCGGAACAATTGATCGTTGGTTATTGGTCGTTGGTCATTGATTATTTGTCCGGCCGGATGACCAATGATCAACGATCAATAACCAACGACCAATTGTTCGCTCTTCCGGCCGTCTTGGGATCGAACACGATCACGGCAGCGGATGTTCGCGCACAATCTGCCAGTCCACATCCACTCCCAAGCCCGGCCGATCCGAAATCGTGACCAGTGGGCCGTTGATCGACACCGGGTTCTTGGCGATGCGGACTTCGTGGTACGTTGGGCCAAGGATGTCGCCCGGGAACTCTTCGATCCGCATGTTCGGACAGGCGACGACCAAGTGCATCATCGCGGCGGTGCCGACATCCCATTCCAGGTTCGAGCCGATGCTGCACTTCACGTTGTTCGCCGCCGCGAATTCGACGATCGCTTTCGACTTGCGGATGCCGCCGTTCTTGCCGGGATAGACGCTGATCAGATCGCAGGCGTTGTTCCGGATCAGCTCGCGAGCGTGAATCATGTCAAAGCACATGTCATCCGCCATGACCGGCGGCTTCGTCTCGCGCTTCACGCGAGCGAGCGCCGCGTAATCGCCGTCGTGCGTCGGCTGTTCGTTGAGCGCGATGTTGCAGTCGGCCAGCGTGTTGACGCAGTGAATCGCCGTGTCCGCATCCCAGCCGCAATTCGCGTCGATGGTCAGGCCCAGCTCCGGCCCGATCGTCTCTCGCACAGTGCGAACGCGAGTGATGTCCGCCTCGGCCGTGCCACCGACTTTCACTTTGATTGTCGTGAAGCCTTCGCTGACGAGTTCGAGAGCGCGAGCCTTCGCTCGATCCGGTTCGTACGCTCCCATCGAAAACCGGCAACGCACGGTCAACGGCCGAACTGCTCCGCCGAGCAATTCGTAAACCGGCTTGTGCGCCGCTTTGCCCGCGATGTCCCAGCAGGCCATCTCGATCGCCGATTTCGCGAACCAGTTGTGCCGCGTCACCTTGTCCATGCGGTGGTCGATGTCCTCGATGTTCGTCGGATCGGCCCCGATGACGCTCGGCGTGAGCACGTTATCGAGGATCGCTTTCGCGCCCCACACCGTCTCGCCGCTCCAATTCGGCATGACCGTCGCTTCGCCGATCCCTTCGATGCCGGTATCGGTGCCGACACGGATTAACAAGTATTTCGATTCGGTGTGCCAACCCAGCGCGGTCACCATGTACCGAGCCGGCTTGAGCGGAATGCGAACGGGGATAACTTCAACGTGTGTGATTTTCATGGTGTCGTTTTTTCATTCGAGAAAGACGGAAGAAGGACTCTCGCTTGTTTGTTGAGGTCGTAAGTCGATTCAATCCTCGCACGAAACGCAACTCCCAAAACCAAGATCCGACAAACAGGAGCGTCACGATGGAATGGGGACCGAAACAGCACTATGTGCAAAATGGTTTGGCGATGGCGATCTTGTCTCGTGCGGCCTACGAAGGGGATGTGCGCGCGGCTCCTGATCAAGATCCCGATTGGAGTAGTCTGGGCCTCACCAATTTTCAAACGGTTTCATCGAGCAAAACCGGAACGCAATCTTTTGTGGCTTGGAACGACGAGTTGGCTGTTGTGGCTTTTCGTGGCACCGAGCCGGACCAGATTGAAGACGTGCTGACGGACATCACCCTTCGTTTGACAGAGAACAATGACGGTCCGCGACCGGTGAGTGTTCATGAGGGATTTTGGGAAGCGTTCGAGAGCGTTCGCGACAAGATCCGGAGCTTCGTTCAACCGCACGCGAACAAGAAGATCTTCGTCACCGGCCACAGTCTTGGAGCCGCTCTAGCGACGTTGGCTGCCAGAGATTTGAAGCTGCAGGGGATCTCCATTCACAGCTTGCACACCTTCGGATCACCGCGAGTCGGAGACAATCGTTTCGCTTCGACATTTCCAGTGTCCAGAGCTTTTCGGTTCGTCAACGGTGATGACGTTGTGCCTCTCGTTCCGCCTGATGCGTGGTTCTTTGCGCGCTTTCAACATGTCGGTGATTTCAATCACCTGACACCGCAGGGACTGGTTGTTGACGAAACCAAATGGGGCGAAATCAAGGACCGGTTTGCAAACCTCTTGACCACTCGCGGAAATGATTTCAAGAAGCTCATGCCGTCGGCCCTCGCGGACCATCAAATATCGGGGTACATCGAACACTTGGAAAAGGCGTTACCGTAAGCCGTCTCGGTCAGACCCAACGAATTGGAACCACCCGTGAGCGCCCTCGAAGCCGCTTCGCCCGTTGAACGCCCAACGCGTGCTCGCTACGGCGTGCTGGCTTTTTTGTGCGTGCTGACGCTCATTCTGTACCTCGATCGCCTGTGCATCGGCCAAGCGGTCACGAACATCGAAGAGGAATGGCATGTCAACGATAACGACATGCGGTGGGTGCTGATGGCGTTCACGTTGTCGTATGCGTTGTTTGAAGTGCCGATGGGTTGGTGGGGGGACAAGTACGGTTCGCGCGGCGTGCTGACTCGGATTGTCGTCTGGTGGTCGGCGTTCACGGCGTTGACCGGAGCGGCGCTGGGCTTGCCATCGCTCATCGCGATTCGATTTTTGTTTGGAGCGGGAGAAGCCGGTGCGCTGCCGAACTCGGCGTGCATCTTGTCGCGTTGGTTTCCGGTCGAGCGGCGCGGCATGGCTCAGGGAGCGCTCAATGCCTCCATGCAGATCGGTGGAGCGGTCGCGCCGATCCTCACGGCGGTCCTGATCCGAGAGATGGGTTGGCGTTGGGCGTTCGCAACACTCAGCATCCCTGGCGTCTTGTGGGCGATCGCGTTTTGGTGGTGGTATCGCGACGACCCGCAAACGCATCCGGCCGTCAACGAACAAGAACGACAATTGATCTTGGCCGGCACGTCGCACTCGTCGGGCGAGCACCCGAAGATTCCGTGGCGTGTCGTTCTCAGGCACCCGCAAATGTGGATGCTGGGCTTCATCTTGTCTTGCTCGGCGTTCAACTCGTACCTGTATTTCTTCTGGTTTCCGACGTACCTGAAGAAAGCTCGCGGGTGTGGGGACATTGAAGCCGGCTGGTTGTCGAGCCTCGTCTTGTTAGGCGGAGCGATCGGCTGTTTGAGCGGCGGATTCGTCATCGACTGGCTGACCCGTCAGACCGGCGACCGATTTCGGTGTCGTCGCTGGCTCTGTTTCACGTCGGTGTTGTCGGCCGCAGTGCTGTTGTTGGTCGGCAAGTTTTGTGACTCGCCGCTGATCGCCGCGCTTTGGACCGCCGCTTCATTCATGCTGGCCGTGATGACGTTGGCCTCGTGGTGGGGTTCGGTCAGTGACCTGAGCGGCCGACATATCGGAGCGCTCTTTGGCTTGATGAATTCGTTGGGCGGATTCGGAGGCATGGGGTCACAATACTTCGCCGGAAGTTTTGCCACCTGGATGTACGACCGCGGCCACCGCGGACGAGCCCAATGGGATCCGATGTTCTACGTCTATGCCGGGGTCCTCTTCATCTGCGCGCTGACCTGGCTGTTCATCGACGCGCGAAGATCGGTGGAGGATGCGCGGACGAATTCATGACGGAACTTGCCAGAATTCAACACCGCGATCCCGCGCGGCCTACGACTGACGGAGTTCTTCCTGGTTGCCGCTTGGCAATCTACTTTGTCGTCAGTAGTTTGATGTCCAAATTGGACAAACGCGTCGCGAACACAAATCGTCAAACGCCGCGCGGCTAACTTAGTCGTTCGATGGTGGTTAGTTACTTTGACAACTTTCAGACTCAGGAATGCTTTACTTCGCATATGGCTCCAACATGAGCGCAGCCCGAATCCTGGCGGCTAATCGTTGCCCCAGTGCGGTGTTCGTCAGCGTGGCGAAACTAGCGGATCACAAGCTCGCTTTCACTCGCAAGTCGCAAAGTGGTCACGGGGTCTCTGATGTTGTGCTTGCGAAACGTCATGTGGTTTGGGGTGTGGCATGGCACATCCAGCGCGTATCAAACGTATTGACCTGTGATACCGATCGCAGAAAATAACTGCGCTGTGTGAAGCGCTCGGCTCATCACGCGGAGCGATGATGGCTACGTAGCCGTCACCGCTCCGCGTGACGAGC
>JAYVQJ010000700.1:0-1618 GCA_043777235.1 Planctomycetia bacterium | reverse complement strand
CGTCAATCGTCGCCCGAACCGGACGCTAGCGCGTTCCGGCTGATTCACTACCTATTGTGTGCGTCAGCCGCCAACCAACAGGAATGGCGGAGAGCCGTCATTGGTCATTGGTCATTGATCATTGGTCATTGGAAGACAACCAGCGACGCTCTCAGAACAGCGAGACAGGGTCGGGCCACAAGAAGTAGTACAGCCAGGACTGGAAGACGCCGAGAAAGAAATCGAGCACGAGAATCGCCACGAACGACCAGACGAACGATCGTGTTGACGCTTGGCCGACACCTTCGGCTCCGGCCCCGCAGTGAAAGCCTTGGTAACACGAGACGAGCGCGATCGCGCCGCCGAAGAAGAAGCTCTTCATCAGCCCACATTCCACGTCATAGACCGCGATGAACTGCTTGGAGTGCAACCACCAATAGAAGCTGTCGATCTTCAAGACCTGCGTGCCGATCAACCAACCGCCGAAAATTCCGATCGCGTCGGCAAACGCCGTCAGCAACGGGATCAACAGGAAGCAGGCGAGGAAGCGGGGAACGACCAAATATTGAATCGGATTCGCGCCGAGGGCTTTCAGGGCGTCGATCTGTTCGGTGACGCGCATCGTGCCGAGTTCGGCTGCCATTGCGGAACCAACTCGCCCTGCCAGCATCGTTGCGGCGAGCGTCGGGCCAAGCTCGCGCACGAGCGAAGCGTTGATCGCGGCTCCCAGCTTTGACTCCATGTGCAAGAAGTGAAACTGATCGTACGCCTGCACGGCCAAGACCATGCCGATGAAAAGTCCCGTCACGGCCACGACAGGAATGCTGCGTACGCCGACTTCATAGAACGACAACGTCACGACGCCGCGTCGAGGCAATCCCGCCAGAATTTGTCGCGTGACTTGCAGACCAAACAGCGCAAGGTCACCCAGGGCGATGATCGTCTCCACGATCGCTCGGCCGAGTTGATGCACCAGGGTGTCGGTGGGCTTGAAAGCCGGAACGGAGGCCATCCTTGGCCGCTCGCAAGGAAACAGGGGCGACAACTTCGTCAGGGCGCACAATCTCCCCGACCTGAAACGGGCGGGACGTTAGCCAAAAAATGACGAACGAGGCGAGACCGATTTGAGCGGGCGAATTCGCGTTTTCCTGCTGAGCTAATTGACAGCGCCGGTCCAACTGTCGTCGACGGCGAAGAACTCATCGACTTCGCTGGCCGAACCAACGATCGAATCGCCGTCGCTCTGGCCGAAGCCGCCACCACCGACGACTGTGTCCGTGCCAGATTGGCCATCGAGCGTATCGACTCCCGTTTGCCCGACGAGGACGTCGTTGCCATCCCCACCCTGAATGCTGTCGTTCCCTTCGCCGCCGAGCAGGTAATCATCTTCGGTGCCGCCATTGATCGAATCGTTGCCAGTCCCACCGTCGATCGAATCTTTACCGCCGAGCCCAAAGAGGGTGTCGTTGCCGTCATTGCCTCCGATGATGTCGTTGCCGGCTCCACCGTTGATGTAGTCGTCACCGTCACCGCCGCGAATCGTGTCGGAGCCGCTGTCGCCGTAGATCGTATCGTTGAAGGCCGAGCCGCTGCCGTCGCCGCCATCGCCATCGCAGAAGTCGTTTCCGGGGCCAGCCAT
>JAYVQJ010000699.1:0-6188 GCA_043777235.1 Planctomycetia bacterium | reverse complement strand
GCAAAGGTCGCGGTCTTCAAATCCTGAAACGCCCGCGAAGAGAGTTCTTTGTTCGACATCGCGAGCAGTTGGCCGCGAGTGTAAACCAACGAGAGCGCGGCCACATCGACTGCACGAAAAGGTGCGATCCTTGCATCCCGTTTCCGATCCGATAAGTTTCGCGACAGGTTGATAACGACTCCACGAAAAGGACCGATCATGGATCAGGACGACATTCTGCTGGACTGCGAAGAGCGTATGGACAAGGCCACGACGAACTTTCGCAATCAGATCAAAGGACTGCGCACCGGCCGAGCCACGCCGGGTCTGGTCGACAACATTCGGGTCGAGGTCTACGGCTCGGAAACGCCGCTCAAGCAGATCGCTCAGGTCAGCGTGCCTGAGCCGCAACAGATCATGATCCGGCCTTACGACCAGGGGAACGTGGCCGCGATCGGCAAGGCGATTCAGTCCAGCGATGTGGGGCTCGCTCCGAAGATCGACGGCCGAGTCATCCGCTTGAACATCCCGCCTCTCTCGACCGATCGCCGCAAGCAACTGGTCTCGCGCGTCAAAGAGTTTGCCGAGGAAGCTCGTGTCTCGATCCGCAACGTGCGCCGCGATGCCAACAAACATGCCGATACCTCTGAGAAGGACAAGATCCTGACCGAAGACATGTGCGCCGCGACCAAGGAAGAGATTCAGACTCTGACGAAGAAGTACGAAGGGATGATCAACGACGAAGCGACTGCGAAAGAGAAGCAGGTGATGGAAGAGTAATTCAGTTCTCCGCCATCCGTGTTGGAACGCATTGATGAGCCGGCACGCGCTAGCGTCCGGTGCAATCGGGGCTAGCGCCCTGCGGCTGATTTTCACAACCCGAAGTCTTGCCTGTGACAGAGTACTCGTCGGGATTATTCACGTTGATATTTGAGAAACGGCTGACAGAAAGACAATCACCGCCACGATGCGCTCACGGCTGGATAATTCGTTGGATTGTGAAAAATGTAGGGTGGGACCAGCGCAGCGCCGGCCCACCAAGATTGACGGGGCGTGATGGTGGGCCGGCGCGGCGATGCGCCGCTGGTCCCACCCTACTGATTGCGTGGCTTCACAAATTAGCCAGCCGTGGCGGGAATGCCGAAGCCTATTGTGGCTCATCAAGCGTGTCGGTACGTTGTTGCCGCTTCGTCCCACCGAATGATTCTCTTCCGCAATTCTTCGATGAGTCGTCGCATTTAGGCCACGATCATGCGTGACATTCTTTATCGCCAGCTTCAGCCAGTCCGGCAGCGACAGTGGGCCGTCGGTGTGGTTCGCGCGGCGGTCTGGGGTTTGGGAGGCGGTTCCGTCGCGGCTGTTATTCTGGGAGTTCTGCGATTGGCGGGAGTGCTCGCGACCAGCGGTGGTGGTTGGGGATTGTTGCTGGGACTGCCGATCGTGGCGGCTGTCTCCGCCGCAGTGTGGAGTTCGCTGAAAACGGATTGGCTGCCGGCGGCTCGTGCGATTGACGGGCATTACGAATTGAAGGACCGCACCGAGACCGCGCTGGCGTTCTTGCGTCGCGAACAAACAGGACACGCCGACGAGTTGCAGCAGTTGCAACTCGCGGATGCCGTGCAGCACTTGCAGCGAGTCGAAGCGAAACAGGTCGTGCCGTTCGTCCTGCCGAGTCCTTTCCGTTGGACGGTCGTCACGACCGCGTTGGCGATCGTGCTGCTCTGCTGGCCGACCGGCCGCTCGCAAGTCAATGCGGGGCCGTCTCAGCCGCTCGACGCGATCGTCGCTGAAGCGGAAATCGTCGAAGAAGACTTAATGGAACTGCTGGAAGAACTGCCGGAGGATCACGACCCGGAGATCGACGAACTCGTCAAAGAGTTGCTGAAGAAGGCCGAGGAAATGAAGGAGCCGGGCGTCGATGCCCGCGAGGCTCTCGCCAAACTTTCCGAGATGCAGTCGGCTCTGCAAGCGGTCGCGGCCGAACTCAATGTCGCGGCGACTGACGAGCAGATGAAGGCCATCGGTGAGGCGCTTCAATCGGCGGAGGCTTTGCGCGAAGCAGGCCAAGCGTTGCAAGAGGGACAATACGACAAGGCGTCTGAGGCACTGGCGAAGCTCGACAATCCCAAGCTCGACCGCAAAGAGTCGCGAGCCGTGGCCGACAAATTGAAGAAGGCATCGGAGAAGGCCACTGAAAAGGGAATGAAGAAGCTCAGCGAAGCGGCGAAAGAGGCGGCCGAGGGACTCGACAAGAACGACTCCGCGAAGACAAAAGAGGGCCTCTCGAAATTGAGCGAGTCCGCTAAGAAGCAGGGGAACTCCAAGAAGATCAGTCAGATGCTCAAGCAACAATCCGACAAGCTCGGCGAGTGCAAAGCCAACTGCCAGGGGAACTCGCCGAACAACGGAAATCAGCTCGCGAAGAAGCCGAGCCTGAAGGCCGGCCAAGGGACGAACTCGAACGTGCAGGGAGAGCGCACGGACCTCGCAGCGAAGCGAAACGAAGGAAAAATTCAGGGGCAGAAGGGCGAGCAAGGGGATAGCGACACCGAGACGCTCACCACCACCGAAGCCAACGAACAATCAAAACGCGAACTCAAAGACGTTTATCACAAGTACCGCAAGCTCAGCGACGCGGTGCTCGAATCCGAAGACATCCCGCTGGGCCATCGGCAGACGATCCGCCGATACTTCGAAGCAATCCGCCCGACCCGCGAGGATGCCAGCCCGGCCCCATCAACTTCTACGAAACAGTAAGCGGCAACATTGAAGACTCCGATTTCGCCCAGTGATCTGCGCCGCCTCGCGGCGGAACAACTGCAACCCGGCGAGCACGCGCGGATGTGGGTCGAGACAGACCTCGACGCAACACTGAATTACACAGCGGGACTGTTGGGCGTCACCGATCGTCGCGTGATTGGCATCCGGGCAGAGCGTGTCGCGTCATCAGGTCCGGCCGTCGAGACTTGGTTGTTGTCGGACATCCGTCATGTGTCGGCAAAGGAAGTCGGCGCGATCGGTACGTTGGAGCTACGAACATCGGCCGGTGTGACGAGCACTTGGCGATATACCGTCGGCAAGTCGGTCGCGATTCACAAGCTCGTTCAGCAGATCGAAAAGCTCCAACTGGCCGGGGCAGACGCCGACGATTTGGATGAGGTCGACGAAGCTGATCTCGAACCGGATGCTCCGCTGCCACCGATCACGAAATCGTTCGCGCGACTGTTTCGGTTCACGAAGCCGCACGCGAGAATGATGTTGTTGGGCTTTGTGCTGACGGTCCTCAGTGCGTTCTTTGCGATTGTCCCGATGCCGCTGCTCGGCAAGGTGATGGACAAGGTTCTGCTGCCGTTCGCGTTGGCAACCTATGAGAACAACGGCGAACTCACCGAAGACCAACTGTTGCAGGATGACTCGAACACCGTTCGTCCGATTCGCGATCAGGAAATCATCCGCCATGAACGAGCGAAAGCGTGGAAAGGGGCGCAATGGTATTTGTTCGCGTTCTTCGGAGCCGTGCTGTTGTCGTGGTTCATCGGCTGGGCGAGAACCTTCGTGTTGGCCTGGATCAGCGAGCGGGTCGCGGCTGACCTGCGCAATCAAACGTACTCGCATTTGCAGCGGCTGTCGTTGGAGTTCTTCGGTGGCAAACGCACCGGCGATCTGATCTCGCGGATCGACACGGACACGGATCGCATCTGCTATTTCATCGCCGTGCATCTGACCGACTTTGCGTCTGATCTCGTGATGCTGGTCGGCATCGGAGCTTATGTGTTGTCGCAAGACCTGTGGCTGGGCGTGGCGACGTTGGTGCCGCTGCCGCTCATCGGCTGGTTGGTGAACAGCGTTCGCAGCCGGCTCCGTTCGGGCTTCATGTCCGGCAGCCGAGCGTGGGCCGAAATGACCAACGTCCTGGCCGACACGATCCCCGGCATCCGCGTGGTGAAGGCGTTCGCTCAGGAGCAACGCGAAATCGACCGGTTCAAAGCTCGCAACGATCAAGTCTTCAAAACCAACAATCACGTCAACAAGCTGTGGTCGGCGTTCAGTCCGCTGCTGACGTGGCTGTCCGACATGGGGTTGCTGCTGATCTGGGTGGTCGGCGTGTGGCAAGTGCTTGGCCATCATCTGACGGTCGGCGTGCTGTCGGCGAGCGTGTACCTGATCACGAAATTTTACGGCCGACTCGAAGCCCTCAGCCGCATCGTCGAACCAACGCAACGAGCGGCGAACTCGACGCATCGCATTTTTGAGATTCTCGATCGAGTGCCGAACATCGCCGACCCGCCGCACCCGATTCGTCCCGGCCGAGTCACCGGGGCAGTCGAGTTTCGCGACGTGCAATTTCGATACGGCACGCGCCCGATCCTGCGCGGTGTGAATTTGCAGATCCGCTCCGGCGAGATGATCGGTCTCGTCGGCCCCAGCGGTGCTGGCAAGACGACGCTGATCAATTTGGTCTGCCGCTTCCACGACGTCTCGGAAGGCTCTGTCTTGATCGACGGCCACGACGTCCGCCAATTGGCTCTCGAAGACTTCCGCCGCAACATCGGCATCGTGTTGCAAGAACCGTTTCTGTTTTATGGCACAATCGCCGAGAATATTTCGTATGGCCGACCCGACGCGACTCGCGAACAGATCATCTCCGCCGCGCGAGCCGCTCGCGCGCACGAGTTTATTCTTCGACAGCCCGACGGCTACGACAGCTTCGTCGGCGAGCGCGGCATGTCCCTCTCCGGCGGCGAACGACAGCGGATCAGCATCGCCCGCGCGTTGCTGATCGACCCGGCGATTCTGATTCTCGACGAAGCCACCTCCGCCGTGGACACCGAGACCGAACGAGAGATTCAGCTCGCTCTCGAAAACTTGACTCGCGGCCGAACAACGATCGCGATCGCTCACCGCCTCAGCACGCTGCGCCGAGCCGACCGCCTCGTGGTCCTCGAACAAGGCCGCGTCACCGAGATCGGCCGACACGACGAGCTGCTCGAACGCGGCGGGACGTATTCCCGGCTGCACAAAGCCCAACTCGACATGGCACACGGCGAAGTCAGTGAGGTCACGCCATGATGCCACTTGACAGAAGCAGCGACGAACCGCACCGTGATGTCCACATGAAACACTCAGGAGCCGAACATGTCCGATGCGGCACTTCTAAAGCGGATCGTTGTGAATCCAGAAATCTTCGCCGGCAAGCCGATCATTCGCGGGCTGCGAATCTCCGTCGAGTTGGTGCTGAGCCTGCTCGCGCAAGGCGAGACGTTCGAATCGTTGCTCGATGATTATCCCGGCTTGGAGTTGGACGACATCCGAGCCTGTCTGGCCTACGCCCATGCGCTCGTCGCTCACGAGTCGCTCGACGAGGTGGAGGTCGCGCGCTCGTGAGATTCCTCATCGACCGGTGTGCGGGACATCGTTTGGCGATGGCCTTGCGACAGCTTGGCCACGATGTCGTCGAAGCGACCGAGCTTGGCCCCGATCCTGGTGACCGCCAGCTTCTGGAATTGGCACATTGCGATCAGCGAATCCTCGTCACGATCGACACCGACTTTGGTCAACTCGTTTTTCAGGAGTGTCTGCCACACAGCGGACTACTGCGACTCCCCGACGTCCCGCCAGCCGATCGAATTCAACGGACAGTCGAAGTTCTCAGTCGTCATGGCGAGGCATTGGCCGCCGGAGCCATTTTGACTGTGCGAGGCGATCGGATTCGCGTGTCTCGACCGACCCCGTTCAGCGAAGAGACTCCCTCATGACATTGAATTTCCAGTTCGACCACAGCGACGACGGCCGATTGAGCGTGACCGATTCTTCCGGTCGGCGTCACGAAAACATCGAGCCGATCCGAGCGTTTCCGATCTCGGACCCGGAGCATTGGATTTCGCTGTGCGATCCGAATGGCAAAGAGGTCGTGCAGGTTCGCGACCTCAACGAGTTGCCGACCGAACAGCGAGAGTTGCTGTTGTCAGAGCTGACGCGGCGCGAGTTCGTGCCGGTGATCCTGCGCATCGAGAGCATCTCGTCGCTGGCCGAGCCGTGCGAATGGTTCGTCGAGACCGATCGCGGGCCGACCAGCTTTGTGCTCAACAGCGACGAACACGTCCGCAAGCTCAGCCCGGACAAGGCGCTGATTTTGGATTCGCACGGGCTGCGCTACCTCGTGCAGGATGCTCGACAGCTTGACTCGCACAGCCGCAAGTTGCTGGCGC
>JAYVQJ010000698.1:0-6196 GCA_043777235.1 Planctomycetia bacterium | reverse complement strand
TTGCCCGCATCCCGCTGGATCAGCTTCTTGCTTTCCAACCGGTCCAAAATCCGCTGCACGCTGATGGTCGTCGTGTGCCCGACATGCTCGGCAATCTCCCGCAACGACGGCGACGACTGCTCTTCCTGAAATCGCCGCTGCAAAAACCGCAGCACGTCGTCTTCAGAAAGTGGCTGTGCCGTTCGCATGTTGGTCCTGCCCCCAAGGGATCGGCACAGCATAGCAACGTACCTGAGCCTTTTGAATCCAAATGGATTCAAAAGACGGCAGGCCACTTTTTGAAGCAAATCACGCCACGAGAACCCCGCTTCCGAACGCCAGCTTGCTGGCATTGCCACATCATCGCGGTAGGATGGCGACCCCACGGTGGCATCAATGGCCCCGTGCAACGCTTCATTGACCTGACTGAAAGGTGATCCTGATTTCCATCGTGGTCGATCAAATCGCGACCATGTGACAATTCGTAATTACGCGCGTGCGTAAAGTTTCTGCTTCCCACGAAACGACCAACCTGAGCCGCGAGGCTCTTGTACCAAAGAAGCAGCAGCTTGAGCCGCGCCCCGAAAGGGGCGCTGGCCTTGTTGCTGTTCTTTTGTGCCCCTTGGTCGGGGTCGTGGGAGCGGCCTCGGTTCAGCGCCCTCTTCGTTTTGGAGCCCGAACCAGAGCCGTTGATCAGACTCGTACGTCGCGCGTTACCAATAGAAATGGAACGACGACATGAGCGAGTGGTACTGGACTGAGAATGACAGACGACGTGGTCCGTGTTCGGGCCGCGAGTTGAAGGAATTGCTGGCCAACGGGCGCATGCAGCCGATGGCCTTGGTTTGGAAGCCGGGGCTTTCAGGCTGGGTGGCCGCGAAGACCGTTAAGAGCCTCTTCAATGAGCCGGAATCGGCAACGGCACCAGTGAGCACCGAGTCACCGCCGCCGCTACCAAAGGCAACTCCCGCGATGCCCGCCAATGCGGAAGCCGCCCTGGAGTCGGCAAAGCACCATGCGACGTCATTCTTGGCCGACTTGAAATCGCTGAACTTTCGCGAAGAAGTGGTCCCGATCGACGCGACCAACTTGGCCAGCTTGCTGCGCGATTACGTTTTCTGGGGAGTAGCGCTGCTCGGCATCGTCCCCTTGTTGATCGGCACGCTGGATGAACGGCCCGATTACCAATTAACGATCTTTGCGCTGTTCTTCGCGATTCTGTGGGGCGTCGTCTTTAAGCATTTCATCGTGCGCGGATCAACGACTTGGCCAATCTTGGTGGCCTCCATGTTCACCACAGGGATCGGCGGCATGTTCCTGCTGTTCGCTCTGTACGAACATGTTATGCCAGCAGCCTATTACAATCTGGTTGCCAGTGAGAGTGGTCTCGTCCAACTCTTCGGGTTCATTTTCCGAGTGGGAATCTGCGAGGAATTGTGCAAAGCACTGCCGATCATCGGCTACTTACTTTGGAAACGTCGCCAAGCCGACGCGAGTACGGTGGTCCTGGTCGGCGTGTTCTCCGGGTTGGGATTCGCGGCATTCGAAAACATTCAGTACAGCGATCGGTCAATCTCACAATCGTTAGAGTTGGCACAGCAGCATGGAGCAGTCGTCACGGCCTTCGCGATCATCGACGTTCTGCTGCGATCGCTGTCGTGTGTGTTTTGCCATGCAGTCTGGTCAGGCATCGTTGGCTATTTTCTTGCCGTGGCGTGGCTAACGGGCAAACGGCGCGGGGCGTTGTTCCTGGTCGGCTTGCTCACCGCGAGCATCCTCCACGGAGTCTATAATTGGCTCTTGGTGGTCCTGTCGCAACGCACGTTTGCTGCGTTTGTCGTCGCCGTGTCGTTCATGTTGTTCTACGCCTACCTCTCGAAGTTACGGGCGCTGACGACACCAGCCCTCCTTTCCAACTCAGAGACGGAGGTGGCTCATGGCTGACATTTCACGCCACACAATTCAGTGCCCGCGCTGTCGAGGCGACTTGTCGATCATTGAGCATCAAGGCCAAGCCACTTGCTCCCACTGCAAAGCTCTGGTTTTGTTCGCCGACGCAAGTGGCCATGATCAAGATTGCCTCGCCTTGCCCGCTGAGTTTGGGGCGTTCATTGCAGACAGTGTCGTTGCGTGTCGCGGCAGTGAGGTCATCCTGCATGGATGGCACCGATCAGGAAATCCGGAAATCGTTGTCAAGCTGTGGCCGCAATCGGGGGCCAAGCCGCCCAAACAAAATCGCCATCCCAACGTCGTCCGATCTCTGAAAGGCGGGACAGAAGCGGGCTTTGACTTCCAGACTTACGAATGGGCTGAAGACAGCGCACTAAATTCCGCCGCTGACCTGCTAACCCCTGACGATCACCTGAGTCCGGTGGAATCGGTTTCGCAAAAGACGATTCAAGCGAATGAAACCGTCGCGACCGCGTCTCTTCAATCGGAACCACTTCCCTCGCCGACGGAGACAGAATCGACGGACTTGCCTCCCTCTGGCGTTCCCTGGCGCAGTCCGTTCAATCGCCGAATTCACAGTGGTCTCCTCCGAGGACTTGGCATCAAAGGGCTGGGCTGCTCAATGCCGATGGCCCGCTTCCTCGCCGATGGCGTTTGCGTTTCTCTGTATGCGTTTTGCCTAACGCTGATCGCAGCTCAATTTGTCGGCGAATCAATTGTCGATGCCGTTTGGGCCACTCCGTGGCTCTCGTGGCAGTGGTTTTGGCTCCGTCACTATCGCCGCCTTCTCAGTTGGAAGGTACTCACGGCGGAACTGATCGCGGCCGTGTTCTTTATCTCGATGAACCTGATCAACGACGCGGGATTCTGGAGAGGTGTCTTTGCCGTTGTCGTTTTTGACACCTGCCTCACGGCAATTGTCGCTGGGCGAACCTTGCATCGCCGATTCGGTCAACGCCGTAGCCAAGCAACGTCACCCACACCTCAAGAACCCAAGGCAACGCCGAAGCCCGCTGACACGGCTATCCCTCGAACTTGGTCGGAGTGGTTGGCATTTGGCGCGGCTTCGATTGTTGTCGCCTATGTTACGGAAGTGATCACCGACGGAACAAAGACCTATAGACCATTCAGAGGATTCGTGACCATCAAAACCATCAAAACGGAGAGTGAACAGGCGGATTTCGCCCGTCTTCGTGCAACGCTGCAAGTGAGAAAGTTGACCGACGCCATCGCAAATTCCACCGACCCATCGGAGCAGGCCAATCTCTACCAACAACGTGCGCAGGCATACCGAACTCTCGGTAAGAACGATCTTGCCGCCTCGGATGAGAGCCGAGCACAACAACTGCAATCAAAGATTTTGCGATTGGCCCCGCGACCCTTGAAGCCACTTAACCGCCTCGGTTCTAACTCCGCCACACAGTAGGTCGCTTCGACGTTGCCAATATCGAGCCTTGAGAGAGCGTCACGGTCAATTCTTAAAAACCGAACTTCGTAGCTCTGCACAGGCAGAAATCGGCATCTTTATCAGGACTGCTGCCACTTAGGATCAGTGCGTCTCGACCACGCGCCTGATAGCTAAATGAAAGGCACGGCAAGAAGCGGCCAAAGCCCGACCCGCACGCCAATCAGCGGTCTCAATTGAGACACGCTGAAATGGCGCGACGGGTCGGGAGTTGTTGCGCCCCGCATGGGCGCGATTGTCTAGCCAGACCATTGGCGGCAGGCGGTGCGATACGGGCAACCGTTGCAGTTCATTGGCGAAGGCGAGGGAATGAAGTGGTTGGCGGAGATGGCACGCCACACTCGCTGCGCGACTCGCTTGGTCCGCGTAACGCGGGCAGCATCGAACGAGACCGTATAGCGGCTAATGGCGACCTTTTTGGCTTTCGTGAACACCACAAAATCCAAGCGGATTGGCATGGCGGGAAAGTGTTGGCGGACGAGTTCGCCGTACAGCAGCAATTGCTCGGCGGAGTCTGTCGCTTGGTCTCCGGTCCACGCGCTCTTGCTCGTTTTGTAGTCGATAACGGTCAAACTGCCTTCGGACTCCAGCAGCAGGTCCAGTCGAGCCAGCAGGTCGGGCGCACCGTCAATGACTTGGCCGCGTAGTTCCTCCTCGATAGCAAGTATGTGGCCGGGGGGTTGAGCCACATCACTCTCTCGGAATGCAGTGAGCACGCGGTCGGCAAGGCGGGCCAAGCTCTCTCGCGTATCGGTCTTCGGAAAACTGATTTGCTCAGCCGGAACTTCGTCCCAACCTGCGTGGAACTCGGCCAGCAACGTGTCGAGATCGGGCGGCGCGTTGCCAGCCAAAAGTTCCTCGAAGTGGTGCCCGATGGCGCGGTGGACGGCCTTGCCGAAGACCAAACTCGCGGAAGTGGACTCCTCGGGGAGCTGGGCGATGTAGCGGAAGAAGTAACGCAGGGAACATCGCTGATACAGCGACAGCGCAGAGAAACTCACATAGTCACGCACACGCTCGCGAGTTGCTCCGGCCGGCAGCGGGATGTTGGCAACCTGCGGATCACTCACGGAGGGACTCACGCGAGGCTCCGGAAAGAGTGAGATCATCGGCGACCTCCAGCGGCAGCAGTGTTGGTGGCATTCAATTCGTCGATCAGTTGGCTGGCTTCGGCGATGGTGAGTGTCACCGCATCACTGAGGTCGAATCGCTCTTGCAACACAGCTTCGAGGTTCAAGCCCTGCCGGTTGGCGATCGCGTGCAACGCACGGATTTGCGAGGCAGTGGCCGGCGGTGGATTGTTCGTGGGCTGCCGACCGTTGCCGTTGGAACGATATCCGTTGGTTGTGCTGCGAGACGCTCCGTTGCGACCGGTGGCGTGTTGTTGTCGAGGAGGCGTGGCTGGTTGGGTGGTCGAGCGCTGCGTGTTGGCTGCTGGCTGCGTTGGTTCGACATGCAACTCTTCGTCGATTGACGCATTAGCCAATCCGAACAGTTCGCGGATGCGTTCTTGCAGGCGTTCTGGTTCTGCGGCGAGAGTCGAGTCGACTTCCAGCTCCAAGTTCACGGTCGCTCCGCGCGAGCCGTAGTTGGGCTCGCCGACTTTGCGACTGAGGCCGACGTTCAATTTCAGGGGCATCGTGGACTCCTTGAGGTAGTGAATGAGAGAGACAGTCATGCGATCGGCTCGCCACACCCGTCATGTGTCTAACGACGAGATCGGCGCTGGCGTCGCGAGGAGACGGGGCGGTCGAAGTGATCGGGGAAGCGTGATCGCGGCGGAAGTGATGGCGGTGACGGATAGTGGTAGTCGCCGGCAGGGCGGATGTCGCCCGATCGGAAGCTGGCCACGACAAAGAGGATCGTGGCCAAGACGAACGCGAAGAACGACTGGAACATCCAACCGATGATCAGTCCACCGACCAACGCTTGCTTGAAATTGGCTTGGTTCAATTTGTGTCGCGCACTCATGCTCCCGGCTCCGAGTGGTAAGAGCGGGCGGCGTGACAGGATCACGCCGCCCAAAGGCCGCGACCCACGAGAGGGGTGCGTCTCGTAGATCGCGAGTGACCGGCAACGGACTTCGAGAGCCGAAGCGAACGCTTCGGCTCGTCGATTTACACTTCGAGAGTCTGGAGCTGCTTGAGTGATGCCAGCGTCGACTGCACGAGCTTGGACTGCCGACGATGACGCTTCAGCGATCCGATCAAGCGGTTGATCTGCGAGAAGGCGTCACGCAGCGAGGTCTTCGTGGCTTCGGCCTGTTGCAACACGACGTTCATTCCAACGTGCGTGTCTTGGTCGCCGTTGCGATGGGCGGGTTGTGGTGTTGCGCTCTCGGTCGAAGTCGGAGCTGTTCCGGAGAGCGTGTCGGCAATGCGGTTCCGAGGCATGGGGGAGTGTGTCCTTTCGGTGGCTGATCGCGATCGGCGTGGCGGCGGGAGATGCCGCGCGGGCCGATGCGAGGTGGTGGTGGTCAGTGGGGATTCGATTTGCACGGTGTCCGGGCCGGCGGTGAGCGGGGGCATTTCTTGGAGCGGAGCCCAGAGATAGACGCGGTGCTCGTCCCGGCAGACGAGTGGCGATTCGGGACCGTGGATTTCGAGTTCGTGGAAGCCGAGCTGTGCGGCGTGGACCAAGAACCGGCGATCGGTGTTGAGTTGGACTTCATCCCCGATGCGGTGCGAGTTACGCAGCACGACTTGCGTGACCGGCGACGGAGGATCCCCTTGAGCCAACAGCGCGACGCTCCCGTTGAGATTGAGCGTCACACGGTCTTCCTGGTCCGTCACGGAGGGCAGT